>JAZPYY010000037.1:0-34723 GCA_045544375.1 Shuttleworthella sp. | reverse complement strand
TTCAGCGGAAGTTGCGACTGATGACTCCGGAAGAGTATCATGAAGAGTACAATGCGGCAGCATAAAAATACCGCCAGTTGCAACAACCGGCGGTACAGAACTTTTTAATTTTTCACTGTCCTCTTGACGGGTAGCACACCATGTTACGTCAGCCCCATCTGTAGTTTTTATGTTGCAGAAACAGGAATGCTCCGCATATGACCAAACAGTCACTCATTCTCTACCATACACGGTAATGCCCCAGGATCTCGCCGCGCGCCTCTAAAACATCCTGCTCATAGGCAAGCTGTGTCGGGCTGCCATGATGCAGCACGTAACAAACCCCGTCTTTTCTGCGGCGATCGGAAATGATTCCAATGTGATTTTTCCAGATCACAATGTCGCCGCCCTGCCATTCTTCTATCTCCTTCGGATCGCAGGTCAGGATTTGAAGCGTGTGTCCAAAATACACCTGCAGGTTGCGCACCCGGCGGAAATCAATATTGGAATCCGGCTTGTCGATGACATAATCCCCGGGATTGGCCCGCACATCCGCATCCACCAGTTCCTGCAGATTATAGCCGGCGGCCAGGAATCCTCTTGCTACCACGTCTGTGCACACCCCATACCCGTCATCCGGCCATCCGCCCACATAGTAGACACTTTTATACTTCGGCTCGGTATCCAGATATGCCCGTACACCGCTTAAAATGTCGCTCTGGTCGTCGATACCGTCGCCATCCATGTCATTTGCAGAATGAAAGGTTTCAATGCCGAAATCCGCATCGGTGTATACGCGGTCGCTGTGAAGAATATTGAACCCCACATCGGTGTTCACGCGTTCGGCAAGTCCGGTCCATCCGCCATTGATGTGGACAAAATACAGGACAGCCATGACATGCAGCGCAAAAATCACCGGAACGCCCACAGAAAACTTCGGCTTGCGGATTTTGTGACGGAACAGGCGCATGGCAATCAGCGCACCGATACTTCCGCCGAGGGCCGTCAGCAGAAGAAGCCTCCGCTCCGGGACGCGACGATGTGCAGTACCGCTGCGGGCGGCAGATCTGCTGTTTCGGGATTCTGCACGCTCGTTGCGAACGGCCTGCAGCTTATCCCAGCCATAAAGCAGAAATGTAAGCACATTTATGATCAGAATAATCCAGGGCATCCACTTCAAAACAGAATACCTCGTTTCGTTGTTATAAAGCAGAAGGCGCCGGAAATGTCGGCACCTTCTATCCTATCATATTCGGTTTTATCATGAATACCCGCTTTTATGAATCTTTGGTAAACGTTCATCAATTCCTAATGATTGGCACCCAAAGGCTCTCCAGGGCGCAATAGCGAGCAGGGGAATAGCTACGAAGCGCTCTCTTCTTGCCCTGCGGGCAAGAAGCATCGTGCGGCTGGCGCCGTCCCTTTGCCCTGTTCTCCGCAACGAGCCACTCTCTTCTCGCTCCTGCGGAGCGAGAAGCTGTGGCAGTCGCCACAGCTTCTCAAATAATAAAAAGCCCTTTCGCTGGCACGATGGGGATTCTCTTTCCATTATTTTCGAGAGTGGCTCGTTGCTTTACTCAATGATGGTAGCAACACGGCCAGAACCAACGGTACGTCCGCCTTCACGGATAGCGAAGGTAAGACCCTGCTCCATAGCGATCGGGTGGATCAGCTCGATGGTCATTTCAACGTTGTCACCAGGCATGCACATTTCGGTACCGGCCGGCAGGTTGCAAACACCCGTTACGTCGGTGGTACGGAAATAGAACTGGGGACGATAGTTGTTGAAGAAGGGAGTATGACGGCCGCCTTCATCCTTGGTCAGAACGTACACCTGAGCGGTGAACTTCTTGTGGCAGGTAACGGTGCCCGGCTTTGCAAGAACCTGGCCACGCTGGATTTCGTCACGGTTTACGCCACGAAGCAGAGCGCCGATGTTATCACCAGCCTCAGCGTAGTCCATCTGCTTACGGAACATTTCGATACCGGTAACAACGGTCTTCTTGGTGTCTTCCTTGATACCGATGATTTCCATTTCATCATTCAGCTTCAGGGTACCACGCTCAACACGGCCGGTAGCAACGGTACCACGACCGGTGATGGTGAAGACGTCTTCAACAGGCATAAGGAAGGGCTTGTCGGTGTCACGCTGCGGATCCGGGATGTAGGAATCAACGGTATCCATCAGTTCCATGATCTTGTCGCCCCATTCACCGTTCGGATCTTCCAGAGCCTTTAAGGCAGAACCCTTAATGATCGGGCAGCCTTCGAAGCCATACTCTTCCAGCTGCTCGGTTACTTCCATCTCAACCAGCTCGATGAGCTCGTCGTCGTCCACCATGTCGCACTTGTTTAAGAATACGACGATGTACGGAACACCAACCTGACGGGACAGAAGGATGTGTTCCTTCGTCTGAGCCATAACACCATCGGTGGCGGCAACAACAAGGATAGCGCCGTCCATCTGAGCAGCACCGGTGATCATGTTCTTGACGTAGTCAGCATGACCGGGGCAGTCCACGTGAGCATAGTGACGCTTCTCGGTCTGATACTCAACGTGAGCGGTGGAGATGGTGATACCACGCTCTCTCTCTTCCGGAGCCTTGTCGATGTTTTCGAAGTCGACCTTCTGGTTGCCGGCAACGCGCTCTGCTAAGACTTTCGTGATGGCAGCGGTCAGGGTGGTTTTACCATGGTCAACGTGGCCGATGGTACCAATGTTACAATGCGGTTTGGTTCTTTCAAATTTCTGCTTTGCCATTTTGGATATCCTCCTGTGATGAATATTCCCCTCGCCGGGGGCTTCCTTCATTGCGCACCCGTAAATAGGATTATACCTAATAAATGCGCTGTTTTCAACACTTTTCTTTGCAGCACCCCGGTGGCCGAAGGCGGCCCGCCGGGATGGTGATTCTGCAGAATTTCAGGCTGTTTAAAGCCTGCTTTGGCATTAGGCCTTGTGCTCGTTTACGACCTTCTCCTGGATGCTCTTGGGAGCAGCTTCATAGCGCTCGAAGAACATGGAGTAGTTTCCACGGCCCTGGGTAGCGGAACGAAGGTCGGTTGCATAACCGAACATCTCGGACAGCGGAACGAAGGCTTTTACGAGCTTGCCGTTTCCGACGTCGTCCATGCTCTCGATGCGGCCGCGGCGGGAGTTGATGTCACCGATAACATCGCCGAGGTATTCTTCCGGCATGGTGACTTCCACCTTCATGATCGGCTCTAACAGAGCGGGTTCAGCCTTCTTCATGGCTTCCTTGAAGCACATGGAACCGGCGATGTGGAACGCCATTTCGGAAGTGTCAACTTCGTGATAGGTTCCGTCGTAAACCGTAGCCTTGACGCCGAGCACCGGGAATCCGGCAAGAACACCGGACTGAGCGGCTTCTTCGATACCTTCGCCGACAGCGGGGATGTATTCCTTCGGAATCGCACCGCCGACGACTGCGGATTCGAACTTGAACAGTTCGTCACCGTTGGCATCCATGGGCTCGAACTTCACCTTGCAGTGACCGTACTGGCCGCGACCACCGGACTGCTTGGCGTATTTGTATTCCTGATCCACCGGCTTCGTGAAGGTTTCCTTGTAGGCAACCTGCGGAGCGCCAACGTTGGCTTCCACCTTGAACTCTCGAAGCAGACGGTCCACGATGATCTCCAGATGGAGCTCGCCCATACCGGCGATGATGGTCTGTCCGGTTTCGGTGTCGGTGTGTGCGCGGAAGGTCGGGTCTTCTTCTGCAAGCTTTGCAAGAGCTTCGCCCATCTTCTGCTGACCGGCCTTGGTCTTCGGCTCGATGGCCAGTTCGATAACCGGCTCCGGGAATTCCATGGATTCCAGGATAACAGGATGCTGCTCGTCGCAGATCGTGTCACCGGTTGTGGTGATCTTGAAACCGACGGCGGCGGCGATATCGCCGGAGTACACCTTGTCCAGTTCGGCACGCTTGTTTGCATGCATCTGCAGGATACGGCCGACACGCTCCTTCTTGTCCTTCGTGGCGTTAAGCACGTAGGAACCGGAGTTGCAGGTACCGGAGTATACGCGGAAGAATGCAAGCTTACCGACGAAGGGGTCGGTCATGATCTTGAATGCAAGTGCGGCGAAAGGCTCCTCATCAGAGGACTTACGCTCGACTTCGTTGCCCTGCAGATCCACGCCCTTGATGGCCGGGATGTCTGTGGGGGCAGGCATGTACTCGATGATGCCGTCTAACAGCTTCTGCACGCCCTTGTTCTGGTGGGCAGAACCGCAGAATACCGGCACGCCGAGGTTCTCGATGGTGGCCTTGCGCAGCGCCTTCTTCATGTCGGCGATGCTGGGCTCTTCACCCTCGAGGTACATCATCATCAGATCTTCGTCGAAGTCGCAGATCTTCTCCACCAGTTCCTGATGGTACAGTTCTGCGTCGTCCTTCATATCTTCCGGGATGTCGGTGATGGTGATGTCCTCACCCTTGGCGTCGTTGTAGATGTACGCCTTCATCTCGAACAGATCGATGATGCCCTGGAAATAATCTTCCTTACCGATGGGCAGCTGCAGAACAACTGCATTCTTGCCCAGCTTGGTTCCGATTTCCTTAACGGTGTTGTAGAAATCGGCGCCTAAAATGTCCATCTTGTTGACGAAAGCCATACGCGGGACATTGTAGGTGTCCGCCTGACGCCAGACGTTTTCGGACTGGGGCTCAACACCACCCTTGGCATCGAACACACCAACCGCGCCGTCAAGGACGCGCAGGGAACGTTCCACTTCTACGGTGAAGTCCACGTGGCCCGGGGTATCAATGATGTTGATACGGTTTTCGGGCTCGCCGGCCTTCGGCTTGTTCTGCTCCTGAAGGGTCCAGTGGCAGGTCGTAGCAGCGGATGTGATGGTGATACCACGCTCCTGTTCCTGCTCCATCCAGTCCATGGTAGCAGTACCTTCGTGGGTTTCACCGATTTTGTAGTTCACACCGGTGTAATACAGAATGCGCTCAGTCAGTGTGGTTTTACCCGCATCGATATGAGCCATAATTCCGATATTCCGGGTTCTCTCCAGTGGATATTCTCTTCCGGCCAAGTTTCACCTCCCTTAGAAGCGGTAATGCGCAAACGCCTTGTTCGCGTCGGCCATACGGTGCATCTCTTCTTTTCTCTTAACAGCTGCACCGGTGTTGTTCGCCGCGTCCATGATCTCGTTTGCGAGGCGGTCTACCATGGTCTTCTCACTGCGCTTGCGGGAGAAGGTGGTCAGCCAGCGAAGAGCCAGTGCCTGACGGCGATCCGGGCGAACTTCGATGGGCACCTGGTAGGTGGCGCCGCCCACACGGCGGGCCTTGACTTCGAGGGCCGGCATCATGTTTGCCATGGCCTCTTCAAATACGTCCAGCGCGGGCTTTCCGGTTTTCTCTTCAACGCGGGCAAAAGCGCCGTAGACGATCTTCTGAGCGACACCCTTCTTGCCGTCAAGCATGACCTGATTGATCAGCTTGGTAACAATCTTGCTGTCGTAGATCGGATCCGCGAGCACGTCTCTTTTGGTATTATGTCCTTTACGTGGCACGTTTCTTCCCTCCTTATTCATAGGATTTGAATAGATCACAGGTACTCACATTAACAGATGTGTTCGTGCTGTGCTCGCTGCATTTATTTTTGCAGCGGTTTTCACAACGGCGGCAAAGGATATCCGCCGCGCAGATGCCAAGCCGGCTTACGCCGTGCTCTGTCTGCTCATCAAACCGCTGCTTTTATAGGAAATAAAGCACGATTCAACACTCAAACATATCTTATGAGTTTGTCCTTAGCGGCTGATTATTTGCCGGCCTTCGGACGCTTTGCACCATACTTGGAACGGGCCTGCTTGCGGTTGGCAACACCGGCCGTATCTAAGGTGCCGCGGATCACGTGATAACGGGTACCGGGAAGGTCCTTCACACGGCCGCCACGGATCAGCACAACGCTGTGCTCCTGCAGGTTGTGGCCTTCACCCGGAATGTAGCTGGTCACTTCGATTCCGTTGGACAGACGCACACGGGCAATCTTACGCAGCGCCGAGTTCGGCTTCTTCGGGGTTGTCGTCTTGACAGCGGTGCAAACGCCACGCTTCTGCGGAGAAGAGGTTTCCGTCGGCTTCTTGTGCAGGGAATTGTAACCTCTCTGCAGCGCCGGAGCGGTGGACTTCTTTACCGCGGTTTCGCGCCCCTTCCGTACTAACTGGTTGAATGTAGGCATGCTTTTTTCCTCCTTCTTTTGATATTTCCTGCAATTACAGGATCTGCGCGAACGTCTTTCTCCTTTTAAAAGACGCGCCTTACTATTTTAATGACAGATGCGCAGTTTGTCAAGCGGTGGATTTTCCGCCGCCTGAATCCGGCCCTTTACGACGGTGCTTCTGTCGGGATTCGGCTGATTCTGCTGTTCCTTTTGTCCGGATTCGGCCCGGACAGCATGCTGCCCGGGCCGAAATTCACTTTTTTATGTTTCCATCCTGTGCAGCGGTGAAATCTTCTTTGCTGCACCTGGAGGTGTCAGGGTTCTGTGCTGTCAGCAGCCGCTGCCCTTTTTTATTCCGCGCTTTCCGCTGCCACAGGCTCGGCTGCAGGTTCGGCTGCAGCCGTCTCTGCTGCTTCGTACGCCTGCTTCTTCGCCGGCATGGGAATGTAGTCGGTGTTCAGCGAAATGTTGGCATAGCGCTTCATGCCGGTACCGGCCGGAATCAGCTTACCGATGATGACGTTTTCCTTTAAGCCCATCAGCGGGTCGATCTTGCCCTTGATGGCGGCGTCGGTCAGCACCTTCGTGGTTTCCTGGAAGGATGCGGCGGACATGAAGGAATCCGTAGCAAGGGAGGCCTTGGTGATACCTAAGAGCTCCTGAGCCACTTCGGCGGGCTCTTTGCCTTCGGCGATCAGCTGCTCGTTTAAGCGCTCCACATCCAGACGATCCACTAAGGTGTTGGGCAGGAACTCGGTATCGCCGCTTTCCACGATGCGAACCTTCTTTAACATCTGACGCACGATGACCTCGATGTGCTTGTCGTTGATTTCAACGCCCTGCAGACGGTACACGCGCTGGACTTCCTGAAGCATGTAGTCCTGAACGGCTGCCACGCCCTTGATGCTTAAGACATCGTGGGGGTTGATGGAACCTTCGGTCAGCGCATCGCCGGCTTCCACCGGAATCTGGTCGCCGGTCTCTAAGACCTTGACACGGGAGCCATAGGGGATCAGGTAAGCCTTCTCCTCGCCGGTCTCACGGTTGTACACCACGACTTCGCGCTTGCGGCGGTCTTCCCGGAGAGTCGCCACACCGGCGATCTCGGTAACGATAGCAACGCCCTTGGGCTTTCTGGCTTCGAAAATTTCTTCAACACGGGGAAGACCCTGTGTGATATCGCCGCCGGCCACACCGCCGGTATGGAAGGTACGCATGGTCAGCTGGGTACCGGGTTCACCGATGGACTGAGCTGCGATGATACCGATGGATTCACCCACCTGCACGGACTGTCCGGTGGCCATGTTGGCACCGTAGCACTTGGCGCAGACGCCGTGGCGCGTACGGCAGGACAGGATAGTACGGATCTTCACCCGGGCATTTAAGTTGCCTGCGATGGGCTTGCCGTTCTCGTCGATACCGGTGGTCACGATGCGCTCCGCACGGCGGGGCGTGATCATGTGGTTGGCCTTCACGATGACGTCGCCGTTTTCGTCGTAGATCGTGTTGCAGGAGAAGCGGCCGGTGATACGATCCTTTAAGGATTCGATCTCTTCCTTGCCCTCCATGAACGCGGATACCCAGTTGCCCGGGATCTCACGCTCTTCGCCGGCGCAGCAGTCGGCTTCCCGAACGATCAGCTCCTGGGAAACATCTACCAGACGACGGGTCAGATAACCGGAGTCAGCGGTACGCAGAGCGGTATCGGACAGACCCTTGCGGGCGCCGTGGGCGGAGATGAAATACTCCAGAACATCCAGACCTTCACGGAAGTTGGACTTGATGGGCAGCTCGATGGCGCGGCCGGTGGTATCGGCCATCAGGCCTCGCATGCCGGCCAGCTGCTTGATCTGCTGGTTGGAACCACGGGCACCGGAGTCGGCCATCATGAAGATGTTGTTGTACTTGTCCAGACCGGCCAGCAGATCTTCGGTGATGATGGCATCGGTCTTGGTCCAGGTGTCGATAACCTGCTTGTAGCGCTCTTCCTCGGTCATTTCACCGCGGCGGAAGTTGCGGGTGATCTTTTCGATCTGCTCTTCAGCCCCGGCAATCAGGTCCGCCTTCTGGGCCGGAACCGTCATATCCGAAATGGAAACGGTCATGGCCGCGCGGGTGGAATACTTGTAACCCGTGGACTTGATATCGTCAAGCACTTCCGCAGTGCGGGTTGCGCCGTGGATGTTGATGACGCGCTCAAGGATCTGCTTGATCTGCTTCTTGCCGACCATGAAGTCCACTTCCGGCAGCACCACGTTCTCCGGGATGGAACGATCCACATAGCCCAGATCCTGGGGAATGATCTCGTTGAACAGCAGGCGGCCTAAGGTGGTCTTTACCATACGGGTGTAGGTATTGCCGTCAAAGGCCTCTTTGCTGATGCGCACGTTGACGATGGAGTGCAGGGTAATGGCCTTGTTTTCGTAGGCCAGGATGGCTTCGCTGATATCCTTGAAGTTTCGTCCCTCGCCTAAGTCGCCTTCCCGGGCCTGGGTCAGGTAGTAGATACCAAGAACCATATCCTGGGTGGGAACGGCCACAGGGCCGCCGTCCGAAGGCTTTAACAGGTTGTTGGGGGACAGCAGCATGAAACGGCATTCCGCCTGGGCTTCCGCGGTCAGGGGAAGATGCACAGCCATCTGGTCGCCGTCGAAGTCAGCGTTGAAAGCGGTACATACCAGGGGATGCAGCTTGATGGCCTTTCCTTCCACCAGGATGGGCTCGAAGGCCTGAATACCTAAGCGGTGCAGTGTGGGAGCGCGGTTTAACATAACCGGATGGTTCTTGATGACTTCTTCCAGTACATCCCAGACCTCATCCTGCTGGCGCTCCACCATCTTCTTGGCGCTCTTGATATTCTGGGCAGCGCCCTTTTCATTTAACACCTTCATAACGAAGGGCTTGAACAGCTCGATGTCCATTTCCTTGGGCAGACCGCACTGATAGATCTTCAGTTCGGGTCCCACCACGATAACGGAACGGCCGGAATAGTCCACGCGCTTACCTAACAGGTTCTGACGGAAGCGGCCGGACTTACCCTTTAACATATCGGAAAGGGACTTTAAGCTGCGGTTGCTGGGGCCGGTAACGGCACGTCCGCGGCGGCCGTTGTCGATTAAAGCATCGACAGCTTCCTGCAGCATGCGCTTTTCGTTGCGGACGATGATGTCCGGAGCGGAAAGCTCCAGCAGGCGGCGCAGACGGTTGTTGCGGTTGATGATGCGGCGGTACAGGTCGTTTAAGTCGGATGTGGCAAAACGGCCGCCGTCAAGCATAACCATGGGACGCAGATCCGGCGGGATCACCGGGATCACGTTTAAGACCATCCATTCCGGACGGTTGCCGGATTCAATGAAAGCGTTGACCACCTCTAAGCGCTTTAAGATCCGGGCGCGCTTCTGGCCGCTGGCGGTCTCCAGTTCGGAGGACAGGGTGGCTGCCTCTTTTTCCAGGTCGATGTCCGCTAACAGCTTCTGAACGGCTTCGGCACCCATGCCCACCTTAAAGGTGTTTCCGTAGTTTTCCCGGGCGCTCTGGTACTCGCTCTCCGTCAGCACCTGCTTGTAGGCCAGAGGCGTATCGCCGGCGTCAAGCACGATGTAGGAAGCAAAGTACAGCACGCGCTCTAAGGCGCGGGGGGATAAATCCAGCATCAGGCCCATGCGGGACGGGATGCCCTTAAAGTACCAGATGTGGGACACGGGAGCTGCCAGCTCGATGTGGCCCATGCGCTCACGGCGGACGGAAGACTTGGTGACTTCCACGCCGCAGCGGTCGCAGACGACGCCCTTATAGCGCACTTTTTTGTATTTGCCGCAATGGCATTCCCAGTCTTTGCTGGGTCCGAAAATCTTTTCGCAGAACAGGCCGTCTTTTTCCGGCTTCTGGGTGCGGTAGTTGATGGTTTCCGGCTTCTTCACTTCGCCACGGGACCAGGCGCGGATCTTTTCCGGAGAAGCGAGGCCGATCTGGATCGCATCGAATTCCGCAGACTGGTTTGTGGATTTGGTTTTGTTTTCCGCCATTTATGAATCTCCCTTCCTTCGGAGCCAAACGTTTTCGCTGTGCATAAAGCAATGCCGTTATGATGTCACGAAACCGTTGGGTCCTCAATCATCATAGGAATCTTCGTCAAAGTCCTGCCCGCCAAAGGAATCGGGCATATCCACGTCTTCGCTGTCCTCATCGTCGAATCCGTCGTCCTCATATTCCAGTTCTTCGGTTTCATCGTTGAAGGCCTGGGTGCTGAAGCCGGCCTTGGCAAAGGACTCTTTGTCTTCGAAGGCGAAGTTGCGGTCGCCGGACATGATCTGATTGATGTCCGTGTTGCCGTACTCGATGGTTTCCATCAGTTTGACTTCGTTGCGGTTTTCGTCAAGCACACGCACGTCCAGGGCTAAGGCCTGCAGTTCCTTTAACAGAACCTTGAAGGACTCCGGCGTGCCGGGTTCCGGAATGTTCTCACCCTTGATCACCGCTTCGTAGGTCTTCACACGGCCCATCATGTCATCGGACTTCATGGTCAGGATTTCCTGCAGCGTGTAAGCGGCGCCGTAAGCTTCCAGAGCCCAGACTTCCATTTCACCGAAACGCTGACCGCCGAACTGGGCTTTACCACCCAGAGGCTGCTGCGTAACCAGGGAGTAGGGGCCGGTGGAACGGGCGTGAATCTTATCGTCAACCAGGTGATGCAGTTTCAGGTAGTGCATGTAACCGATGGTGGTGGGTGCGTCGAATTCCTCGCCGGTGCGGCCGTCTCTCAGCTGCACCTTGCCGTCCCGATGAATCGGAACGCCCGCCCACATGGCGCGGTGATCGCGGTTGTCGTAGAGATACTGCATGATCTCTTCGCCCACGATATCCTTATATTTGGCTTCGAACTCTTCCCAGGTGGTGTTGACGTAGTCGTTGGCCATCTCCAGGGTATCCTGGATATCCTTTTCGTTGGCGCCGTCAAACACCGGGGTTTCGATGTTGATGCCTAAGGCTTTGGCGGCCAGGGAGAGGTGAATCTCCAGCACCTGACCGATATTCATACGGGAAGGCACGCCCAAGGGGTTTAATACGATATCCAGCGGACGTCCGTTGGGAAGGAAAGGCATATCTTCCACCGGAAGCACGCGGGAAACAACACCCTTGTTACCGTGACGGCCAGCCATCTTATCACCCACGGAGATCTTTCTCTTCTGGGCAATGTAAACGCGAACCGATTTGTTCACGCCCGGAGACAGCTCGTCGCCGTTCTCCCGGGTGAAGGTCTTAGTATCCACCACGATACCGTATTCACCGTGGGGCACCTTTAAGGAAGTGTCACGCACTTCACGGGCCTTCTCACCGAAGATGGCGCGCAGCAGACGCTCTTCAGCCGTCAGCTCGGTTTCGCCCTTGGGGGCCACCTTACCGACTAAGATATCGCCTGCGCGGACCTCGGCACCGATGCGGATGACGCCGTCCTCGTCCAGATCCTTTAAGGCATCGTCGCCGACGCCGGGAACGTCGCGGGTGATTTCTTCCGCGCCCAGCTTGGTGTCGCGGGCTTCGATCTCGTACTCCTCGATGTGGATGGAGGTGTAGACATCATCCTGTACTAAGCGCTCGGAAAGCAGAACCGCGTCTTCGTAGTTGTAACCTTCCCAGGTCATGAAGCCGATCAGCGGGTTCTTACCTAAGGCAAGTTCGCCATCCTTGGTGGAAGGACCGTCGGCGATGATTTCGCCTTCTTCCACGCGATCGCCCTTAAAGACGTTGGGACGCTGGTTGTAGCAGTTGCTCTGGTTGCTTCGCTCAAACTTGGTCAGCAGATATTCGCGGCGGTTTCCGTCGTCCTCTAAGATGACGATGCGGGAAGCTTCCACGATTTCCACAATACCGCCGGCTTTCGCCACTACGGAAAGGCCCGAGTCCTTGGCGGTCTTGGGTTCCATACCGGTACCCACCACAGGAGCTTCCGTGGTCATCAGCGGAACGCCCTGACGCTGCATGTTGGAGCCCATCAGAGCACGGTTTGCGTCGTCGTTCTGCAGGAAGGGGATCAGAGCCGTAGCCACCGAGAAAACCATCTTCGGGGAAACGTCCATGTAGTCCACTAAGGAGCGGTCGTAGGCCTGAATCTCATCGCGGAAACGGCCGGATACACGGTGGTGTACGAAGTGGCCTTCCGCGTCCAGACGCTCGTTGGCCTGTGCCACATGGTGATCGTCTTCCTCGTCGGCGGTCATGTAGATAACCTGATCCGTCACCCGGGGATTTGCCGGGTCGGTCTTGTCGATGACGCGGTAAGGCGCCTCCACGAAGCCGTACTCGTTGATACGGGCATAGCTGGCCAAGGAGTTGATCAGACCGATGTTGGGACCTTCAGGCGTCTCGATGGGGCACATACGTCCATAGTGGGAGTAGTGCACGTCTCGGACTTCGAAACCGGCGCGGTCACGGGACAGACCGCCGGGACCTAAGGCGGACAGACGGCGCTTGTGGGTCAGCTCAGCTAAGGGGTTGTTCTGATCCATGAACTGGGACAGCTGGGAGGAACCGAAGAATTCCTTGATGGCAGCCGTCACAGGCTTGATGTTGATTAAGCTCTGGGGGCTGATGCCTTCCAGATCCTGGGTGGTCATGCGCTCACGCACCACGCGCTCTAAGCGGGACAGACCGATGCGGTACTGGTTCTGCAGCAGTTCGCCCACCGCACGGATACGGCGGTTGCCCAGGTGGTCGATATCGTCATCCGTACCCACGCCCCACTCCAGGTGCATGTGGTAGTTCACGGATGCGTAGATATCTTCAATGGTGATGTGCTTCGGCACCAGCAGGGAAACGTTGCGGCGGATGGCCTCCAGAAGATCCTCTCTGTCGGGATTCTCTTCCATGATTTCTTCCAGCTGGGGGAAGTACACCTTCTCGGTGATGCCCAGTTCCTTGGGATCGCAGTCCACATAGTGGGTCAGATCCACCATCATGTTGGACAGCACACGGGTGGTGCGGGATTCGGTGGCAATCTCAACCCAGCGGACCGCTTCGTTCTGAAGCAGATCAGCCAGCTGCTCGTCGATACGGGTGCCGGCTTCCGCCAGGATTTCGCCGGTGCGCTCGTTGATCACGTCCTCAGCAAGCACGTGACCGGTGATGCGGCGGCGGAAAGAAAGCTTCTTATTAAATTTGAAACGACCCACGCGGGCAAGATCATAGCGGCGGGGATCAAAGAACATGGAACGCACCAGGTTGCGGGCGTTATCCACGGCCAGCGGCTCGCCGGGACGGATCTTGCGGTACAGTTCCAGCAGGCCGGCTTCTTCGCTGCCCTGGGGCTCACGCTCGGTCACCGCCGGATCCTTGGCGATGGAGGCCATGATCTTCGGCTCTTCGCCAAACAGGTCGATGATGTCCTGGGTGTGGGCTAATCCTAAGGCACGCAAAAGAACCGTGATCGGCACCTTACGGGTGCGGTCGACACGGACATAGAAAACATCGTTGGAATCGGTCTCGTACTCCAGCCAGGCGCCTCGGTTGGGGATCACCGTGCAGGAATACAGGGTTTTGCCCAGCTTATCGTGGTCGATGGCATAGTAGATGCCCGGGGAACGGACCAACTGGGAAACGATGACACGCTCGGCGCCGTTGATCACGAAGGTACCGGTGTCGGTCATCAGGGGCAGGTCGCCCATGAAGATCTCGTGCTCGTTGATTTCGTCTGTTTCCTTATTATACAGACGCACACGCACCTTCAGGGGAGCCGCGTATGTGGCGTCACGCTCCTTGCACTGGGTGATGGTGTACTTCGTATCTTCACGGCAAAGCGTGTAGTCTACGAATTCCAGGCTAAGACGATCGTTTTTATCCACGATGGGAGAGGCGTCCGCCAGGGCCTCCCGAAGACCCTCATCAAGAAACCACTGATAGGAGTTCCTCTGTACCTCAATGAAGTTGGGCATTTCCAGCACTTCGTTCTGCCGTTTGTAGCTCAAACGGAGACTCTTGCCGGATTTGACCAGATGGACTCTGTTTTTATCCATTCGCTTACCACCTCTCCTGAATTGTTTACAGTTTCCGCTTGCGGGAAGCGCCGCTTCCCTGTTTTACCACCGGAATCCGGAATTTTTCCATGAATTCTGATGTCTCTCCGGACACCGGGGCGCACCATCCGGACCGCAAGGTTTAGTGGTCCGACAGCTCAGAAAACGCAAAATAACCGACAACAGGCCCTTTCCCGCCAAAAAACCGATCTGATTTGACCCCCTTTTGCCCGGAAAAAACTCCTGTTATTGGAAAAAATGATAGTTTCTGCACAATAGTGCACCGTATACAATACCGCAAACGCGCTCCGAATGTCAAGAACTTTTTTCACTATTTTTTCGCCAGGGGCGTGTCCCTTTCCCTTCGCGGGATTCGTCACCCCAAAGCGGTATCCGGCTTTTCAATTTTCACTGTCTTTTTCTTCAAACAGATAACCCAGGTAATCATGGAAGGTACAGAAGCGGCTGTATTCAATCCGGTTCTGCACATCCCGGCACAGATCATCCACATAATCCTTAGGAAGATCCTCCAGAAAGACCCCTTCCGCCGGAAGAAAGGTTTCTGTTTCATTGATATATATGCCCAGGGATGTTTTCCAGTCCGCCGTGGTGTTGAACACCAGCGCCGGGGTATCGCTGAACACGTCTCTTCCCGGAAGCAGGCGGGAATCATAGGGCAGTCCAAACAGATTTAACAGCGTAGGCAGAACGTCCAAAGATGAGCAGGGCTCGCTGATTTCCACCGGTACCTCTTCTTCCAGCTCGGGCGTCCAGATGATCAGGCAGGATTCGTCTCTCTCAAAGGCGTTGGTCACTTGGTGGCCGTAAAGTTCTTCGATATAGGGCAGATTTTCGTAATCCTGTCCGTTGTTGATGCCGTAGGGATAATGATCCGGGCAGATGACGATCACCGTGTTTTCCAGAACGCCGGCCTCCGCAAGCCCCTCCACCAGGGCGCTTACCGCATCTTCCAGTTCCAGATTGGCTGCGATGTAATTGACCGTTTCCTCCGAAAGGCCCTGGGTATCTGTAACCCGGTCACGGTTGCGGTCGGCGAATACGTTACTGCCGGTCCAGTAGGGAAGATGACCGCTGATGGTCATATAGTAGATATTGAAGGGTTCCTGATCCGCGTACAGGGGAAGGGTACCCAGAAACATGGCCCGGTCGCTGCTCTGCTCCTCCTCGGACACCCGTTTCTCCAGACCGGATCCATAGGCCAGGAAAGGCTCGGAATATCCCAGACTGTTGTGGGTCACTTCCCGGTTGTAATAACCGCTGTCCCCGTTATGGAACATCTGCCCGTAATAGCCTTCCTCAGAAAGCAGGCTGCCTAAGGTCATGCAGTTGTGATATTCGGAGATGGTATCCAGGGACGCCGTGCCCGCCATGGGCAGCAGACCCGTCAGCAGCTGGTATTCCCCGCCGGCCGTGGAGGCAGAAAAGGGCTGATAAAAATCAGAGAAAAAAAAACCCTGATGCTGCATGCGGTACAGCATGGGCGTGGTCTCTTCATCAATCACGTAACCGCTGAAGGATTCCGCGCAGATCAGAATCAGGTTTTTCCCCGCAAACCGTCCGGTATAGTCGTTTTTCACCGTGGGTGTCCGGGAGGCCACATATGCGTTGGTGCGGGCGTAATCCTCATCAGCCGAAGCATCCGAAAGGGGCAGATCCAGCACGTTCTGGGTGTCCGGATCAATCAGAATCGGGCCCTCTTCCCTGCCGTACTGCGCGTTTCGGGCCTCATTTCCCAGCAGGGCATCCTTGATCTCGTCCAGCAGACCGCACACCACCCCCTGCCGTTCCACCGACCGGGTAAAGGAGAACCTGGTTCCATAAAAAACTTCCGCACAGTCTTCATCTGCGTGTTTGATGCCGAAGGCCGCAAGAAACGCCGCCGCAGATAAAGCCAGCGCAATCCATTTCCGCCTGGGCGAAACCGCCGGCGCTTCCCGTTTTGAAAACAGGCTCCACACCAGATACCCGATGGGAAAGGGCAGGTATAAAAGCAGCTGACGCACGCCGGCAGCACTTTCCATGATGGCTGTCGTTTCGCCGCCAAAACCGTTGACCGCATCCCGCACCGTAAAAAGGATCGTGTGCAGATCGAAAAGGGTATGAAACTGAAGATAGAGGAAATACCCGCTGAGGTACAGCACGGCCGAGGCGGCCATGAGCACAGCGGACAGAATCCGGCGAACCCGGATGTTGGGAATCAGAAGAAACACCCCATAGGCCAGAAGGCCAAGGCCTGCAGAAAGCACGAGAAGAAGCAGCAGTTCCGCAAGAGTGATCTCTTCAAAAACGGAGAGATGGAAAACCATCTCGCAATAGAAAAACCAGACAGGGAGCAGCATGTATTCACCATTGTTTACATGAGCCACGCACAACAGACTTGCAGAAAGCAGCACACAAACAGGGTTGCATTGCTGTTTTCTTCGCGTCCGCGCACGGCTCATTACCATCGCGAAAAAGACGGCCTTGCGCGGTTTCCCGCGTAAGGCCGCCTGTGTAAGCACTTTGGTTTAAAGATTATTTCAGGGTAACCTTTGCGCCTTCAGCTTCCAGCTTCGCCTTCATGTCATCGGCGGTAGCCTTGTCAGCAGCTTCCTTCACGATCTTCGGAGCGCCGTCAACAACGTCCTTCGCTTCCTTTAAGCCAAGGCCGGTCAGCTCACGCACAACCTTGATAACCTTAACCTTGTTCGGGCCAACTTCGGTCAGCTCTACGTCGAACTCGAACTTCTCTTCCTCAGCCGGAGCATCTCCGCCGGCAGCAGCAACTACCACACCGGCAGCAGCAGATACGCCGAACTCTTCCTCGCAGGCCTTTACCAGATCATTGAGCTCTAATACGGTCAGCTCCTTGATCGCCGCAATAAATTCCTCAGTCGTCATTTTTGCCATTTTCTTATCCTCCATTTTTTAAACGCAATTGGATGTCTTTGTTTGATTACGCCTCGGGCGCGGCTTCTTCTGCGGGAGCTTCTTCCGCAGCCGGAGCTTCTTCAACAGCCGGGGCCTCTTCCGCCGCCGGTGCTTCTTCAGCCGCCGGTGCTTCTTCAGCAGCCGGAGCGGCCGCTGCACCACCGTTTTCGGCGATCTGGTTCAGCACGCGAGCGAAGTTGGAGAGCGGCGACTTGATGCTGCCAAGCAGTTTTGCGAGAAGTTCCTCTCTGCTCGGCACCTTAGACAGTGCCTCCATACCTGCCTTGTCATAGAAGTTGCCTTCCACAACGCCGGCGACCATTTCTACCTTCGGTGATGTTTTCGCGAACTTTGCCAGGATACGTGCCGGTGCAGTTGCGTCATCTTTTGCAATCGCGAAAGCATTGGGGCCTTCGAGAACGCTGGACAGGCTTTCGAACTGCGTGTCCTTGATGGCGAAATTCACCATTGTGTTCTTGTAGACTTTGTAGACGATGCCCGCCTCACGGAACTGCTTACGAAGCTGGGTGTCCTCAGCAACGGTCAGACCGCGGTAATCTACGACAACAATGGACTGCGCATCTTTCAGATGCTCGGCAATCTCCGCAACGATCGGCTGCTTCAATTCCACTTTTGCCATGAATCCGTTTCCTCCTTCTGTAGATTTTTTAAACAAACACCCCTCACTGACCGACAGTGAGGGGTGTCCATTTCATAAGATGATTGCGGCTTTTATTCCGCTCGGACGGTCCCTCGGCAGGTTGCATGCGTTACGTCCGTACGTGACGGACACCTGCTGTCTTCGGCAACGCGTTGATGATTATATCATCGGATATAAGCTCTGTCAACCGGATTTTTGCATCTGCCCCAGGCCGTCTTTTCGACGGCAAAGCAGCGCTCTTCCGATGTCAGGTCTTTTTTATTAGGCAAGCTTGATCGGGTTTACCTTAACGGAGGGACCCATGGTCGGTGCAAGCACAACGCTGCGCAGGTACTGACCCTTTAAGCTGGCCGGCTTCGCCTTGATGATGGCTTCCATCAGGGTGCCGAAGTTGTCGCCCAGCTGCTCCTCGGTGAAGGAAGCCTTTCCGATCGGCACATGGATGATGTTGGACTTGTCGAGACGATACTCGATCTTACCGGCTTTGATATCAGCAACGGCCTTGGTCACGTCCATGGTAACCGTGCCGGCCTTCGGGTTGGGCATTAAGCCCTTCGGTCCAAGGATACGGCCTAAACGGCCGACAACACCCATCATATCCGGGGTGGCAACGACGACGTCGAAGTCCAGCCAGCCCTCGTTCTGGATGCGCGGGATCAGCTCTTCAGCGCCGACATAATCGGCTCCGGCAGCCTCGGCCTCGTTGGCCTTTTCGCCCTTCGCAAATACCAGCACGCGGACGGTCTTACCGGTGCCGTGGGGAAGAACAACAGCGCCGCGGATCTGCTGCTCGGCATGACGGCCGTCGCAGCCCGTGCGGATGTGTACTTCGATGGTTTCATCAAACTTGGCAACGGCGTTCTTCTTCACCTGCGCAATGGCGTCTGCGGGATCAAGAAGCACGCTCTTGTCATAGGCCTTTAAAGTATCCTGATATTTCTTTCCGTGTTTCATTTTATACCTCCTGTGGTACGGTCGGGCAAAGATCCCTCCCACAAAAATACGGATGATTCCGCTTTAGTCTGTCACTTCGATACCCATGCTGCGGGCGGTACCTGCGATCATGCTCATGGCCGCTTCCACGGAAGCAGCGTTCAGATCGGGCATCTTCGTCTCAGCAATCTGGCGAACCTGATCCTTGGTCAGCTTACCGACCTTGGTCTTGTTCGGAACACCGGAAGCCTTCTGAAGGCCAGCGGCCTTCTTGATCAGGATCGCTGCCGGGGGTGTCTTTGTAATGAAGGTAAAGCTGCGGTCTGCGTAAACCGTGATGACAACCGGAACAACCGTGTCACCCATATCAGCGGTCTTGGCGTTGAACTGCTTGGTGAAGTCGCCGATGTTCACGCCGTGCTGACCCAGCGCAGGACCTACCGGAGGAGCCGGCGTTGCCTTGCCTGCAGGGATCTGCAATTTGATATAGCCTGTAATTTTCTTCGCCATGATAAGCCTCCTTAGCTTAATTTGCGGACATCCATGAAGCTGATCTCCACCGGCGTTTCCCGGCCGAACAGCACCACGTTGATGATCAGGGTCTGCTTACCCGGATTCATGGACTGGATCACGCCGACCGTGTCTTTCCAGACACCGCCGATAACACTGACCGTATCGCCCTCTTCGAAGTCCACAACCACGTTATCTGTTTTGATGCCCAGGGACCGCATTTCCGCATCTGTCAGCGGAACGGGCTTGGATCCCGGACCGACAAAGCCGGTCACGCCCCGGGTGTTTCGCACCACGTACCAGGTATCGTCGTTCATGACCATGTTGATCAGAACATAACCCGGAAACAGCTTCTTGGAAACTGTCCGGCGAACGCCGTTCTTCACCTCAACGACATCCTGCATGGGGACGCGGACCTCGAGGATCTGATCCTCCAGATGCCGGTTCTCGATGGTTTTGTCGATGTTGGTCTTGACTTTGTTCTCGTACCCGGAATAGGTGTGGGCCACATACCAGTGTGCCTCTGCCATACTGTCTGCCTCCTCGATTTCGGATTGCCGCATTACAGCTGGATCAGAAGATCCACGCCATACTGCACTACCATGTCAATCACGACAATCAGCAGCGCGGTGATTACGGAAACCGCCACGACGGCCGCCGACTGTTTGGCCACATCTTCAGGCGTGGGCCATACAATCTTGGCAAACTCGGTGCGGATGCCGTCCCAGAATCGGGCGATGCCGTTTTTTTCTTCCTTTGCCATAGCGCTCCCTCTACATAAAAAGAACCTGTCGCATGTCTTGTGTTCCGGCCTTGCCGGAAATCGTCTGCTTATTTTGTCTCTTTATGTAACGTGTGCTTTTTGCAGAACGGACAATATTTCTTTGTCTCGATCCTGTCCGGATGCGTCTTCTTGTCTTTGGTCGTGTTGTAGTTACGACGTTTGCAGTCCGTGCAGGCTAATGTGATTCTTGTTCGCACAGTTTCCACCTCCCATTTCTTCTATGGTTCCAACGATGGGGTTACTTTACGGTGACTGCGACCCGGCCTGCGTACGCTTCGCGTCCGCGTCCGGCTCTCGAAAATACCTGGCTCTGAATTTAGCGCAAAAAAATAGACGCCACCGCGTTCGTACACTATAGCATACAAATCTGATGACGTCAATTCTTTTTTCTTTCGGTTCCCTGATGGTTAAGCCTCGCCGCCTTCGGCGCTGTCAGCCATCTGCTGAACTTCGTTGTGGTACTTTTCAAGGATCATGTTCTGAAGCCATTCCCGGGTCGATGTCTGAATCGGGTGGGCAATGTCCTTATATTCTCCACCGGAGGCCTTGCGGCTGGGCATTGCGATGAACCAGCCCTTGTCGCCGTCGATGATTTTGATATCATGGACGACAAATTCACCGTCAATCGTGATGGATGCAACGGCGCGGAGTTTACCTTCCGTTTCCACATGGCGAATCCGAATGTCTGTAATGTTCATACAAAAAACCTCATCTCTCTAACTCGTAAACCAGTGTATCGTGTCTCGGTTCTGCTAACCGAGGCCACCGGCCGGTATACAAACAGAACCTTTCGGCCGCAATAAGAAGTCTACGTACATATCAAAGTATATCTTTCACAAATTTTCTGTCAATATCCATTTCTTGTGTCGAATTGATAAATATCCTAAACATTATCCCAAGGTAACGGTAACAGTGCGGGGCGTTTTTCCCGCTTTTCTTCCGATGAAAACAGGCGTCTTGTAGTTCGTCTCTGTTTTGACTATAATCTTATGGAAGAAACCACGACACTTTTTAAAGGAGTACTCTATGTACCAGCTGGATTATGACAAACCGGCGCACATTCACTTTATCGGAATCGGCGGCATCAGCATGAGCGGCCTGGCGGAGATTCTGCTGCAGCGCGGCTTTACCGTTTCCGGTTCCGATCAGACGGCCTCTCCCCTGACCGAGCGTCTCGCAGGCGAGGGTGCCCTGATTGCCTATCCCCAAAGCGCTGACAATATCCATCCCGGCATTGACGCCGTTGTTTACACGGCCGCCATTCATCCGGACAACCCTGAATTCGCCGCGGCTGTTGCCGCCGGCATCCCCATGCTTACCCGGGCACAACTGCTGGGCCAGATGATGGATCACTATCCCCAGTCCGCAGCCGTCGCCGGCACCCATGGCAAAACCACCACCACATCCATGCTTTCTTCCATTTTTCTTGCAGCGGATCTGGACGCCACCATCTCCGTGGGCGGCATTCTTCCCAGCATCGGCAGCAACGTGCGCATCGGACAGTCGGATGTGTTCCTCACCGAAGCCTGCGAATACACCAACAGCTACCTGGAATTTCATCCCCGCTACAGCATCATATTAAATATAGAAGCGGAACATCTGGATTTCTTTGCCGACCTGGCGGATGTGCGCCGTTCCTTTACCGCCTACGCGGCGAATACCGCAGCGGATGGAGCCCTGTTCATCAACGGTGATGTCGACAACTGGCAGGAGATCGCCTCCGACGCATCCTGCCGCGTGGAAACCTTCGGTCTTTCCGAAGATTACGACACCCATCCCGAGGATGTGACCTTCAACAGCCGGGGATGCGCCACCTTCGTTCCGGTGTGCAAGGGACGCCGTCTTGCCCCCGTCACCTTAGCTGTTCCGGGCATGCATAACGTTTCCAACGCCCTGGCGGCCATTGCCTGCGCCGAGGCCATGGGCCTTTCCGACGAGGTCATTGCCGAGGGTCTTGCCCAGTTCACCGGCGTCAACCGCCGCTTCCAGTACAAGGGCGAGAAGAACGGCGTAACCATCGTGGACGATTACGCTCACCATCCAACGGAAATCTCCGCCACCTTAGCCGCCGCTTCCCGTGTGGCCGCCGGCCGCGTGGTGGTCTGCTTCCAGCCTCACACCTATACCCGCACCAAGGCTCTGTTAGGCGATTTTGCCACGGCCCTTTCCGCAGCGGACGTGGTGGTGCTGGCGGATATCTACGCTGCCCGGGAAAAGGACATCTATAACATTTCCTCCCGGGATCTGGCGGCAGAACTTGAGAAAAAGGGCACCGAAGTGTATTACTTCCCGTCCTTTGAAGAAATAAAAAAATTTCTTTCCGGTTTTTGTATCCACGATGATCTGTTGATAACCATGGGCGCCGGAAACGTTGTAACTATTGGCGAAGACCTTCTTCGGGAATAAGTTATCCACATCATCCACATCGGGCGTGGGAAATACTCCCCCTGCCGATGTGGATTTCTTTTGCGCGAAAGATGCCGGTTTGCGGCAGTTATCCACTTATGCACAGCCGCAGAAAGCACCCGGCATCGGCTTTTTGCGTCCCTTTTTTTGGACTGCGGGTTATGTTATAATCACTCCCGCTTACAGGTAATATTCTGATTCAAACGCCAAAAGTCCGACTCCACGCCACGCTTGCGTGGCGGTGGAGGAGAGACTTATTGGCGTGCCCCACAACGAGGGCGAAGTGGAGGGTAACCTCCACGAAAGCCTTAAGTTGTGGGAGCGCGGTGGGAGCACGAAGTGCGAAGCCGCGCGAGAATCATATTCTGCCTTTTCAGACCACCTGTAAAGCATCATGGGCGGGGTTTACCGTCAACAAGGGGAGTGTTGCAATGGCTGACGTCATTTTACATACTGCGCAGCAAACCGCTGCCACCATCGTTCCAAACTGCCTGATCGACCGCTACATGCGCGACGCCAACGGCGAGTATCTGAAAGTGTACCTGTACCTGCTGCGCCATCTTCAGGCCGCCGGTTCCCAGGTGTCCATTTCCGGTATCGCCGACGCGCTGGATTTAACCGAGCGGGAGGTCCGCCGTGCACTGGAGTACTGGGAGCGCATGTCCCTGCTGCGTTTAGAGCGGGACGCCCAAAACCAGCTTTGCGGGATCTGTCTGACCTTTTCCGGAGAAGCTTCCGCACCGGCCGTTTCTGCGCCGGCACCCGCGGTTTCCATGCCCGCCGGCAGCACGTCCACGCCTGCATCCGCCGCGCCTGCGCCTGCTGTGACCCGTCCGCACCTGCGCATGGTTTCCTCTTCCGAAAGCGTTTCATCCGCCGGGGAAGCCGATGCGGATTCCTATGTGCCCAATGTACCGGCCGGCGCCCCTGCCAAAATCGGTAAGGGCACCTGGCAGCCCACCTTAGCCACCCAGCCGGTGTACTCCGCCGAGGCCTTAGCGGCAGCTGCTGAGAACGAATCCGTGCGCATGCTTGTGCATGTAACCGAGCTGTACTTAAACCGTCACCTGACCCACACGGATACCGACTACATCCTCTACTGGCTGGATTCCGAACAGGGTCTGGGCATGAGCCCCGAGCTGGCGGAATATGTGGTGGAGCACTGCGCCAATGCCGGGCACACGGACATTCACTACATCAACCGTGTGGCCTTAAGCTGGCATGAACGCGGCATCCGCACCGTGGAAGAAGCCCGGGAGCGGGCCGAAAGCTTCCGCCGCATTTACACGGTGGTGAAAAAGTCCCTAGGCATCGCCAACCGCGACTTAAATGATGAAGAACGCGCCGCTGTGGACCGCTGGTGCACCGCCTATCAGTTCTCGGACGAACTCATCGCCGAGGCCTGCCATCGCACCATCGCAGCCATTTCCCAGCCCCGGTTCAGCTACGTGTCGGGCATCCTGGAAAAATGGAACAGCGCCGGCGTCAAATCCCTTGCAGACGTACAGGCCTTAGACGAGGCCCGCGCCAGGGAAACGGAACAGCCGGCCCGCCGAAGCAAAAAGGCTGCAAAACCTGCCGGCCAGTTCTACCAGTTCCAGTCCGGCGAGTACGATTTTGCCGCCATTGAGCAGGCGCTGAGAGAAAACTGACGCTGTGGGGCACTGATCCTGTGATCAGCGTAAGAATGTACCGTACAGACGTCAAAGGAGAACAGACAGTATGAGTCTGACCAACGCACAATATGATCTTCTCATGCGGGATTACGACCGTGTACGTCTGGAAAACCAGCGCATCGCGTCCGATCGCTACGCCGAAGTCTGCGAAGCCGTGCCCTCTTTCCGCGACCTGGATGCCCAGGCGGCCCAGGCCAGCCTTGTCGCGGCCAGAAAGCTTCTTGCCGCAAACGCCGCCGGTTCAAAAGCCACGGAAGGCACCTCCGAAGCCCTTTCGGATACCTTATCCGACATCGCCAGGAAACGGAAAGCCCTCCTTCTGCAGGGCGGTTTTCCGGCGGATTATCTCGATCCCGTATACCGCTGCCCCGACTGCAAAGACACGGGCTACATCGACGGAGCCCGCTGCCACTGCCTGGTGCAGGCTTCCATCCGGCTGATGTACAGCCAGTCCCATCTGGATGCGGTATTGGAGCGGGAAAACTTTGACACTTTCGATCTTTCCCTGTACAGTGAGGATGAGATCGATCCCACCACCCATAAAAGTGCCCGCCAGACAGCCCTTGAAGCCCGGCGGATTGCTTTAGACTTTGTAGAGCACTTTGAAGACCGGTTTGAAAACCTGCTGCTGTCCGGCCCGCCGGGCACCGGCAAAACCTTCCTGACCCACTGCATCGCCCGGGAGGTGATGAACCGGTGTCATTCCGTGGTTTACACCACCGCCGGTCAGCTGGAAAAGCTGCTGTTCGACCGCATGCGGGAACGGGAAAGTTCCGAATACGACAGCCTGCTGTCCTGCGATCTGCTGATCATCGACGATCTCGGCACCGAAACCGTCAACTCCCTGAACGCCAGCGCCCTCTATGAGCTGTTAAACGAGCGCATTCTGCGCCGGCGCTCCACGGTGATTTCCACCAACAAGGATACCGGCGAACTGGCCGGCATCTACTCCACGCGGATTTACTCGCGCCTGATGGGTCATTACCGCATGATCCTGTTTTCCGGAAGCGATCTGCGCATCAAAAAACGGCTGCGCAGCCTTTCATAAACACCCAACCTGTCTCTGCTGTTTAGAGGCGCCCACAAAACGGAGGAATCCCATGCCCAACGACAAAATCCTATTGGAAAGCAGTCCTGTAGCCCCCCTTGGCATCATCCCGCATGCCAGCTGCAGCGATATCGGCCGCCGCATCAACGACTGGCTGGTGGCCTGGCGCACGGAGCGCGACGAGGAAAAGCAAAGCCGGGAAGAAGAGCCGATTTACAAAGACGGTTCCTACATCATCAAGGCCAGCAATCCCCGTTTCGGATCCGGTGAAGCCAAGGGCACGCTCTCCCAGTCCGTCCGTGGCCTGGATCTGTACATCATGGTGGATGTCACCAACTACAGCCTGAAGTACAAGATGTACGGCGAAGAAAACCGCATGTCTCCGGACGACATCTACTCCGACTTAAAGCGCCTGATCGCCGCCATCGAAGGAAAGGCCCGCCGGCTTACCGTCATCATGCCCTTCCTGTATGAAGGCCGTCAGCACCGCCGTTCCTCCCGGGAATCCTTAGACTGCGCCATCGCTCTGCAGGAGCTGGTGTCCATGGGTGTCGACAACATCATCACCTTTGACGCCCACGACCCCCGGGTACAGAACGCCATTCCGCTGCACGGTTTTGACACCGTCATGCCTTCCTACCAGTTCATCAAGGGCATCTTAGCCCACGTGGACGATCTGATCTTAGACAACGATCACCTGATGATCATCAGCCCCGACGAAGGCGGCACCAACCGCGCCGTGTACATGGCTTCCGTCTTAGGCGTGGACATGGGCATGTTCTACAAGCGCCGGGACTACAGCAAGGTGGTGGACGGCCGCAATCCCATCGTGGCCCACGAATTCCTCGGCACCTCCGTGGAGGGCAAGGACGTGTTTATCGTGGACGACATGATCGCCTCCGGCGAGAGCATGATCGACGTGGCCCGGGAGCTGAAGGCCCGCAAGGCCAACCGCATCTTCGTGATTGCCACCTTCGGTCTGTTCACCTCCGGACTGGACAAGTTTGACCAGGCTGTGGCCGAGGGTCTCATCTACCGCGTGGTTACCACCAACCTGGTTTACCAGACCCCGGAACTGCTCTCCCGCGACTACTATATCAGCTGCGGCATGAGCAAGTACATCGCCTACATCATCGACACCTTAAACCACGATGCCTCCATCAGCGATCTCTTAGATCCCTATGATCGCATCCAGCGTCTGGTAAGCAAGTACCGCGCTGAACACGGCTAGGCGTAAACCACATAAAAAACAAGGCCCTGCGTACACCTACGCGGGGCCTTTCACATTCTCTTCTGTTACGGCGTGGCGGTTTCCGTTTCCGCCGTCTCTTCCGTGGTCGTTTCCGTCTCCGCCTCCGCCGACAGCAGCTGTGCGCTGGCCGGACCGGCGTAGGTCACTTCTTCCGATTCCCGCAGCACCGTGGCCGAGGAACCCATCTGCCGCACCGTCAGGATGTCGCCGGCATTGATGTCCGCCGCCTTGATGGACAGGTGCTGTCCGCTTTCATAGGTGGTGGACACGTTTTCGCCATTGACGCTGACCTTGCTCCACTTGGTAAAGTTGTCGCCGAAAATGTGGATCCGGCCGTCATAGGTGTACACCCGATCCACGATGATGTCATGAACACCCATAACGATGTCCGAAGCCGGATACAGATCTTCGCCGTCGTAGGCGTAGCGTTTTCCGTACAGCAGGTCGTACTGCAGGTATTCCAGATCGCTCATATAGGCGGGGCTTCCGGGTTCGACGCCCTTCGCCACACAGGACTGGTTGTAATTGACCATGGTTCCGCCGTGAATGCCCAAGCGGTCCATGTACACCGGCATCAGATTATAGCTGGTCAGATCCTGATCCTGCTTTTTCATGCCGAAGTTGTTCCAGGTCACATATTTGGTCTGGTACAGATCGCCGGTGGAAACTTCGCTTTCCTTTAAGCCCATGGTGGGCAGGTGGTCGCCGAACATGATCACTAAGGTAGGCTCTTCCCGGGCGTCTAAGGCGCTCAGATAATCCCGGATCCAGCGGTCCTCGTCGTGGAGGATGTTGATGTAGTATTCCCACTGGCAGCGAAGTTCCTCGGATTTGTCCTCGCAGGAAACCTGGATTTCGGGATCCTCATAAACCGGATAGGAAGGATAGGCGCCATGGGTCTGCACCGTGATGGTGTAGACGAAATCCACCCCTTCGGTGGAATCCATGGCATCCACGGTGGCAGGCGTTAAGATGTCGTCCAATGGCCAGGATCCTAAGGGATTGTAGTCGGTGATGTCCAGCATCTCCTTGCTGATAAAGGTGTCAAAGCCCATCATGGAAAAGGCGTTCCGGCGGCTGTAGAAATTGGCGCCGTTGTTGTGAACCACATGGGACTTGTAGCCTTCCTGGGCAAAGATATCCGCCACGCTCTCCACGTCCGTTTCCTTTAAAACAGTTTTCTGGGGATATTCGCCGGGGCCGAAGAACTGCACCGACATGCCGGTGAGCACCTCAAATTCGGAATCGCAGGTGCCGGCGCCCACCACGGGAACCGTCAGATGGCCGGAGGAGTAGTTTTCTTCCAGCTCGTGGAAAACCGGAATGGGATCCTTGTCTGTGTGGATAAAGGAGGCCTCGCTGACATCGTAGAAGGATTCCAGCAGAATCAGCACCACGTTCACCGGCTGATCCGTGGTCAGCTTCGTTTCGCCCATGTCCGTATCCGCCAGGATCTGCTTCGTGTGCTCGGCGGTGTAATCCCGGGGGGTATCCATACCCAGATTGAACACACTGTTGCCGAAACCGTACAGGTAGCCGTAGTCGGCGTAGCCCTGGGCAAGGTTTCCGAAATAGGCGCTTAAGGCGCCCCGCTGCTGCAGAAAACCGGTCACCCCCGGAATGCTGATAAAGCAGAACACCACCAGGATCAGGCGCACAAACAACGGCACTTTGGACTTCTGGGGTTTTTCCTTCCGAAACAGCAGCACCATCAGAAGGGCGTAGATAACAATGCCGGCCACCGCCGCCGCGCCCTGCTGGGCAGAAAAGTAGTTGGTGTTCTGCATGGTGAGCAGATCACCCACCATGGCGATATCCGTGTATCCGAAGGGGGATACCCGATTCAGCAGAATGATGCCGTTGATCAGGCCCAGCAGCAAAAGCAGGGCCGACAGCACCATGCGAAAGAAGGTGCGCTTTGACACCAGAAACACCGGGGTCAGAATGACGTACACCAGATAGGCATTGTACAAAAATGCCTTGGTGTGATCGATGACAAAAGTCACCGTGGCCAGGAAGGAATGTCTGGCCATCCACTCCATGGCAAACACGATCATGCACGCCAGCGGAATGTGCAGAAGCACCATATAGCGCCGGATCCATTCCACCTCCACCGCGCGTTTTTTGAATTCCACTTTGTTCATGGAAACAGAAGCTCCTTTTTAAGTTGTCCGTCTAAGGAATCAATGCTATGATTATAGGAAATCGGCAGTCGGTGCGTCAACGGCAGAATCCTTAAGAATTCCACCGATCGAGGCACTCTGCGCTGAAATATTATACAAGGATTTTTGATCCGGCCGGCCCGGCGGACTTTTCACACAGGCTGATCACACGGGCTCTGCCGCACTTTTCATTTTAAAGGATTTTTTATGCGACGATCTCACTCTCTGCAATTCCGCCCTGCCGGCGTAAGCCGCGCCCTTCGGCGGAGAATTATTCTGCTGGTACTGATTTTCATTCTGTCCGCTGTCTTCTTTTTTATTGTCCAGAATGCCTCGGTTCCCAAGACCGGCGAAGCGGCCACAGCGCCGGAGCTGCCCATGATCACCTTGGAAGCCGGCGGTGTTCCCGTGGATCCCCTGTTTGGCTACCGGGCACAGATGAACGCCGGCTCCATGCGGGGCGCGCTGCTGCCCTTAGGTGAAGACCGCACCGTGAAGTTTCAGGTGCGTACCTTTGGGGCTAAGACGGATGGCATGACCTACGCCCTGATGACCGCCGGCGGTGTCAGCGAACTGGATCACGGCACGGTTTCGGATCTGACCTTATCCGGCAACATCCTGTCCGGCCAGTTTGTGCTTCCGGAGGTCTTTTCCCCCAACGAAGAGTATCTGCTGATGCTGGAGCTTTCCTGCGAGGACAGCCCCGTCTACTATTACTGCCGCATCAGCCAGACCGTGGAGTGCTACGAGCAGGACTGCCTGCAGTTTGCCCGGCAGTTCCATGAGGCTGCCCTGGCAAAAAACGAGGTGTTTGTGCAGCCCTATCTGGAGGCGTCCACAATTCTCGGCACCGACACCCGCACCCTGGCTCAGGTATCCGTCACCTCTCCTGCTTCTCAGGTGTGCTGGGGCGGTTTTGACGGCTCCAGGGTGGCGGATCCGGATATCACCTTTACGGAAATCAACCCCACCTACTCTTCTTTGGAGTTCCGCTACCAGATGCTTCGCAACACCACGGCCGGTGCGGAATACTACAACGTCCGGGAATACTTCCGCATCCGCGTGACGCCCACCCAGACCTATCTGATGGACTATCAGCGGCAGATGACCCAGCAGGCCGGCACCTGCCTGGAAAACACCCCCGCCGAGCCTCACTTTGGAGTGCGCAGCACGCCGGTGGAAATGCTGACCAACGATCCCGGAACCATCGCCGCCTTCATCCAGGCCGGCGAACTGTATGAATATGATCTGGCCACCGGCGTCCGCCGCCGGGTGTTCTCCTTCCTGGGAGGCAGCCCCACAGATCCCCGCACGGTGAATGACAGCCACCGCATCCGTCTGCTTTCCATCGGCGAAAACGGATCCCTGGATTTCGCGGTGTACGGATACATGAACGCCGGCGCCCACGAAGGCCTCTGCGGCGTCAGCCTGTATCACTACGACGCGGCAGACCAGATCTGCGAGGAGCGGCTGTTTCTGCAGAGCACAGACGACTTTCCCCTGCTGGCCGCCGCCCTGTCCGATACCATGTATGTCACCGGCGACGACCGCTTTTGCCTGATGCAGAACGGCTCTCTTATCACGGTGGATTTAAAAAACCAGGAAACCGAAAACATCGTCCGCGGCCTGGCCAGCGGCCAGTACGCCAGTTCCGAAAGCGGCCGCTATTTTGCCTATGTCAAGGACGGCGAAGCTGCGGATACCCTGCGGATTCTGGATCTGGAAACCATGGAAACCACCCGGATTTCGGCGCCCTCCGGCGAAAAGCTGCGGCCGGCGGCCTTTTACGGGGAAGATCTGATTTACGGACTGGTGCGGGACGCAGACATCGGCTGGACCGCTTCCGGAACCACCCTGTATCCTATGTACCAGGTGATGGTTCTGTCCGGCACGGATAAATCCGCCGTGCAGAAAACCTACGAAAAAGAGGGTATGCTGGTCAGTGAAGTGATCCCCGAAGCGACCGGCCTGCGCTTAAAGCGCGTGGTCAAAAGCGACGGGCTGTATACCGAAACCTACGAGGATCGGCTTCTGGAAAGCGATTCCCAGCAGACGGATCCCACGGAACTGCTGTCTGCCCAGGACGAGATCCGCGGAACCGTGTACTCCCTGAAGATGTCCACCGCCATCACCGGCGCGGAAGCCATCACCGGGGCCGACGTATCCTGGCTGTATTTCCCGGAGGAAGACATCCCGGACCTGACCCCCTCTTCCACCGGCGACCTGTATTTCGTCTACGTGGGCAGCGAGGTGATTCTGTCCACCACCCGGGCCAGCGACGCCGTGCATCTGGCCAATCAGCAGATGGGCGTGGTGATCGACAACGCCCAGCACGTCATCTGGTCCCGCAGCCGTCCGGCCTACCGCAACGCCTTTGGCGGATTTGTGGTGGCGGAGGCCGACAAGCAGGCCACCTCTGACATTCAGTCTCTAAGCGCCCTGCTGGGGCGGGAAAACAAGCCGGCAGACGTGCAGCTGGCTCTGTATGGCGGAACCACGCCGAAGCAGATCCTGCAGGATGCCATGCCCGCGGCGACGGTGCTGGATCTGACGGGATGCGAGCTGACGGAAACCTTCTATTATATCGGTAACTCCAATCCGGTGTATGCCGTCACGGGGACCAACGAAGCGGTGCTGATCATCGGATATACGGCGTCGAATGTCAGTCTGTATGACGCAGTGACGGATCAGACAAGGACTATGGCGATTGAGGAGGCGGAAGCGCTGTTCGCGGCGAACGGAAGCGTTTACTTATCATACGTCGACTGATTTTTAAGATGAATACGCCGGCGGCAGAAACCGGTTTCCGCCTGCCGGCGTTCCGATAACCCCATTAAAAAAGCTGCTGGCCGAGCCAACAGCTTTTCTTTTTACGCCAGATTCAGGCGCTTTTTTAATGTAAAGGTGGTGATCAGATATAGTATCACGCCTTCGATCACGCCCATTCCGGTTTCGCCCCACACCAGTCGGTGGAAGACTCCGAGGGCCTGTCGCATGGTGCCTTCTCCCAGGGATTCGATGGTGGCCAGCACGGAGAATCCGGAGATCTGTACGACGGAGAAGATCATCTGGAAGGCGATGCTGATTCCGAAGAAGAACAGCACGGAGTACAGTCCTCTGTGGACGGAGAACATCTGTCCTAAGCTCATGGAGGCGTAGAAATGCAGGCAGGTGACCAGTCCGGAGACCAGCGTGGCTACGATGAACTCCAGGGCGAAGATTGCCAGATCTACGGGCTGCAGTCCGACTTCCATCAGCAGTTTGCGGAACTCTTCCCAGGTGGGCAGGTTTTCAAAGATCACCTTTAAATCGGAGAAGCCCATGATTCCCACCGCCGTTAGGATGGCGACCATAATGGCAAAGCCCGTCGCCAGAAACCACACGGAGGAGACAATCATCTTCGACCACACCTGAGCGTCTACGGATACCGGCAGGGAGAACATCATGTAGCCTTCGTTTCCCAGCAGATTCCGGTAAAACCGGTAAACCATCAGCACCACGGACAGGACGGCTGCGGCCACGATGGAGATTATCATCAGCATGATCAGCAGGCCCAGGAAGATGCTCAAAGCACCCAGATCCGATGACTGCTGTCCCAGCACGGACAGACCCAGAAGAACTCCAAGGACAATCACGGCCGCCAGTACCGGCAGCATAATCCGCGCCGTGGCACGAAATTCATGTTTGATCAGTTTTCCTAACATTTGAACACCTCCCGGAAATATGCATCAATGCTTTTTCCTGTTTTCTCGCGGATATTGTCTGCACTGTCATGCAGGAAGACATGGCCCCACTGAAGGAACACGGCTTCGTCCAGCACCGGCTCCACATCCGTAATCAGGTGTGTCGAAATGATGACGGCAGCCTGGGGATTGTAATTGCGGATGATGGTTTCAAGGATGAAATCCCGGGTCGCCGGATCCACGCCGCCGATGGGCTCATCCAGAAGATAGAGCATGGCGTTGCGGCTCATGGCCAGCACCAGCTGCACCTTTTCCCGGGTGCCCTTGGACATCTGTCCGATCTTCATCCTGGAGGTGACCCCCAGACGTCCCAGCATTTCTTCGGCTTTCGCCCGGTCAAAGTCGGCGTAAAAGTCGCAGAACATGCCCAGCAGCTCATCTGCGCTCATCCACTCCGCCAGGGTCTGCCGATCCGGAAGATACGAAACCAGCGCCCGGCTCTCGGGACTGGGACTTAAGCCGCAGATGCGGACGTCGCCGGCATCCGGCGAAAGCAGGCCGTTGATCAGTTTGATCAGCGTGGTTTTGCCGCTGCCGTTGGGTCCTAACAGGCCCACCACCCGACCGGATTCAATGGTCAGATCCAGCTGGGAAAGTGCCGGTATGTTTCCATAATTTTTTGTTAACCCTCTGCATTCCAGGATTGCACTCATTTCGGATTCTCCTCTCTTTCCTGTTTTGGCGCCGAAGGCCAGAGTCGCCGGATCAGGTCGTTCATTTCCTCTTCGGAAACGCCAAGTTCCTGCATGGTACGAATAAAGGCGCCTGTCTGCTTTTCAGCAATGGCCTGCCGCGCCTGCCGGATGACGGCCGCATCTTCCGTGACGAACCGGCCGCTGGCCCGCTGGGTGTAGACCAGGCCTTCCCGTTCCAGTTCCTGAAGTGCCCGCTGCATGGTGTTTGGATTGACGCCGGCTTCCGCCGCCATATCCCGCACAGATGCCAGGCGCTCGCCCGGAGTCAGCAGGCCTGAGGCGATTCCCCGCTCGATCTGCTGCACCAGCTGGGTATAGACCGGCGCGTCATTTGTTATCTGCCAACGCACAGATTCCTCCTTTCCGCTGCAATGTCTGAATGGTAGAAATGCCCATCTGTCCGATGGGGTATTACATCCATGTGTTGCTGTATTAGCCACTTACTGTATTAGGCAATTAATACAGTAGCACAGTAAACTCCCTATGTCAACACTTTTAAGGCTTCTTTTTTCAAAATTCGCAACAGACGCGCCAACGCCTCACACGCGCATTCTTTGGTCTGATTACATAGAGAAGGCGGTGTCCCTTCACAGGACACCGCCTTCTGAAATCACTGTTCTGATCAGGCCTCGCGTTTTCTTACGCCATAAATGCCTTAACCTTCTCATAGATGCCTTCTGCATCCAGGCCGTACTTGTGAAGCAGAGCCACAGCCGGGCCGGACTCGCCGAAGCGATCATTCATGCCGATGCGCAGCATCTTGGTGGGCTGCTTTTCGCCCAGAACCTCAGCGACAGCGCCGCCGAGACCTCCGATGACGGAATGCTCTTCCACGGTGACAACCTTGCCGCACTTGGCAGCAGCGGCCACGATGAGATCCTCGTCGATGGGCTTGATGGTGTGGATGTTGACCACCATGGCGTCGATGCCGTCGGCAGCCAGCTTCTCAGCAGCGGCTAAGGATTCAGCCACTTCCAGGCCGGTGGCGATGATGGCCACGTCCGCGCCTTCCTTCAGCACGATGCCCTTGCCCACTTCGAACTTGTAGTCCGGGGTGTCGTTGATCACCGGCACAGCCAGACGGCCAAAGCGCAGATACACCGGTCCGTCGATGGCATAGGCGGCTTCCACGGCAGCCTTGGCTTCTACGTCGTCCGCCGGGTTGATGATGGTCATGCCCGGAATGGTGCGCATCAGAGCGATGTCTTCGTTGCACTGATGGGACGCGCCATCTTCACCAACGGAGATACCGGCATGGGTGGCGCCGATCTTCACGTTTAAGTGGGGATAGCCCACGGAGTTGCGCACCTGCTCAAAAGCACGGCCGGCGGCGAACATGGCAAAGCTGGAGCAGAAGGGAACCTTGCCCGTGGAGGCGATACCGGCAGCAATGCCTACCATGTTGGATTCAGCAATACCGCAGTCGATGTGGCGCTCCGGAAAGGCCTTTTTGAAGGTACCGGTCTTGGTAGCTTCCGCCAGGTCGGCGTCTAAAACCACCACGTTGTCATATTTCTCACCCAGGGCTACCAGCGCATTGCCGTAGCTGTCACGGGTTGCAATTTTCTTAACCTCAGGCATGTAAAACCTCCTTTATGATAGACATATTTGATTAAGCAAGCTCTTTCATCGCGATTTCGTACTGCTCGTCGTTCGGCGCCTTGCCGTGCCAGCCGACCTGGTTCTCCATGAAGGAGACGCCCTTGCCCTTTACGGTCTTCGCAATGATCGCC
>JAZPYY010000036.1:0-25108 GCA_045544375.1 Shuttleworthella sp. | reverse complement strand
CACCACATGATATTTACAAGAGTAGACTACGTTGTGGTTTGATTTATATTCCATACATACATTATACTACTACGAGCTATCTAATACAACAAAACTAGATAACTTTTAGCAGTATAATAATCGCCTTATATCCCCATAGCTAAAGCAAGGGGCTTTACGGCGAAACTTGGTAAACCTAAACATCTGAAGGAGCAAATGATGAAGCAGCCAAACATTCTTTGGATCATGACAGATCAGCAGAGTTTCAACATGATGTCCTGTGCCGGCAATCCCTATATCTCCACGCCTAACATGGACCGTCTGGCGCGGTATGGCGTCCGTTTCGAACGGGCATACTGCTGCAACCCCGTCTGCCTGCCTTCCCGGCTAGGCATGCTCACCGGCACCTATCCCGGTGAAGTGGGCGTGATCGAAAACAACAGTATCCCAACGCCGCCATGGCCCAAACCGGAATACATGGCAAAAGGTCTCGGAAAACTGATGACCTCTGCCGGCTATCGTGCGGTTTACGGCGGCAAGGAACACTTCCCGGGATTTCGTGCTGTGGATCTGGGTTTTGAGTATCTGACTAGTGACGAACGGGATCAGCTTGCGCATCTGTCTGCTGATTTCCTTCGGAACTACGATTATTCGCAGCCGCTGTTCATGGTCACATCCTTTATCAATCCCCATGACATCTGTTTCTTTGCGATCAATGACGGCCAGCCCGATCTGTTCTCAAACATCGGCGAGATTCCCCCCGAGGTGATTAAAGAGCGAAATCTGCCTGAAAACATCAACGAACTGCTGAAAGACTTCGGCAAAGTCGAAACCGAAACCATGGAGCAGGAACGCCAGCTGCCCCCCGGAATGGACCTGGATACTTTTTACGACACGGTCTGTCCTCCGCTGCCGGACAATTTCGAACCTGCGCTGGATGAGCCGGAAGCCATCGATATCGCCATTACAAGACGTGGGTTCAAAAAGAAAGTCCGCATGGAATACGACGAACGGCGCTGGCGTCTGCACCGCTGGTGTTATAAAAACCTGACCGAGCGCGTGGATCGACAGATCGGCGAGGTTTTGTCCGCGCTGGAGGAAAGCGGACATTTCGACGACACCGTCATCATCTTCGTCAGCGATCACGGCGATATCGACGCGTCCCACCGGATGGAACACAAGGAAGTTCTGTTTGAGGAGGCTGTCCACGTCCCGCTGATCATCAAGGATATCGGTGCGGTGCCCGCTGCCGGACAAACGACAGACTGTCTGGTACAGACCGGAACTGATCTGGCAGTGACTGTTCTCGACTACGCAGGTGTTATACCCCCGTCTTTCATGACCGGCATCTCCCTGCGGCAGACGGCCAAGACCGGGCAGGCCGATTTCACGCGGGAAACCACGGTCATCGAAAGCGAATTCGGCATGGGCGCCGTCAGTCAAACCGGCAAATATGTATGCTATGACGAAGGCGCACGGAATGAACAGTATTATGACCGAAAAAGCAATCCAGGAGAAAGCTTTGATCAGATCCGGGAACCGGGTTTTGCAGAAGACGTAAAGCGGCTGAAAGAAGCAGTCGCAAGACACAAAGAAAAGCTGGCCGAACAAAACACATGAACGCAGCAGCCCCGGAAACCCGGGGCTGTCAGACTGCAGAAAAATGCAGATATGTCTGCAGACAAATTATAGGCAAAAATACCACGAAAGTCATAAACCTGTATATTAAAAAAGCATCTCGTGAACATACCTATGAGATGCTTTTTACATTCATGCTGTGTTATTCCTCATTACTGTCAGCCAGCTGTTTCAGAAGATTCCCACGATCAGCGTCCGGAATCTGCAGCGCATCCATTGCCTGATCCGCAGTCAGATTCATTGTTTTGGCTAGTGCACGGATATTAGCGAGCATGTTTTCTTCTCGTCCTTCTTTCCGTCCTTCTTCTCGCCCGTCTTCCCTCGCATACTTGCGCTCAAGCTCCATATGGCGTTGTTCATCATATTCGTACAAAACCATTTTCCTGACCTCCGAGCGGTGTTTCCGGAAAAATTCCGCCATAATGCCTTCGTTGATGCATTCATCTGTCGCTCTGCTGACAGCATCCTCCGGTTCAGTTCCCCGCTGTATGTAATCGCGCACCTTACCGACGAAAATTGAGTATCCGTCAAGGCTTGCACAGTTATTCAGAATCGCCGGATTCTTGCCAGGGTTAATGTTGATTACCTTCACCCTCAATTCGATCTGAGGGTCGTCGGAAGGTTTTTCAAACATATCCGTCAGAAGATACTCACCCTGCTCCGGAAATTTTGCCGAACCATTATAAAATACAATGAACCGTGGCTCCGGAATTCTGATCTTTCTGGTTGTATACAGTTCGTAGTCATCCACCAGCCGCTGAAGCAGCTCCGATGTATAGAACAGGCTGCGAAGAGGCATGTTGGGATTCACTGTGGATTGCTGCTCATAGATGTTCAGCTGGAACTGAAATACGAAAGAGACGTCATTTTTCATCTTCATGAAGAAGGCGTTGGACAGCTCTTCTATTTCCAGGTCGTCCACATTCGTATAGTGGGTTCCGTTGACGGCGTTGTACAGGGCCAGCCGGGATTCCTTGTCCTGAAAAATCAGCCGGAACAGGCGATCCTTATACTGGCGGTTTACGCGCTTGCGTCTTTGATACATGTCATCCTCCTTTGCGGATTTACAGATTTCAGAACGGATTGGGCCGCTCGACAAGTAGTCTGTATAATCCTTGTAAAACGTGGTTTTTTGGGGATGTACGCACAAAGCGCTTTGCGTAATTGTACAGAAAAATAGTAGCACGAAAAGAACGAATGGGCAATACAAAGAAGTCTCATTTTAAGGCCGTCATTTTGACAGGAAATGACGATCTTAAACTCGATTCTGACGCATTTGAACAAAAGGCCGCTGCAATATGCCGCACCTGCTTTCTAAGTTGGTACGCTTTTAACAGGATTCGCCCAAAATAAAAACCGCAAATTTTTCGCGTCCATAATAATGATATTAGTTGGAATTTCATCTTCCGAAATATAGAATCCACGGATAAACAACAGCAGAAAGGGGCGATGATGAAAAGAAGGCAAGTCATACACGCGTTAATGGCACTATCTGTGGCAGCAGCGCTCTGCTTTTGCACCACCGGCTGCGGTGGGACGGATCCGGCATCCGATGCGGACCCGACACAGACTGAAACAGCGGCAGATTCCGCAGAGCAGGAGGATGCTGCCGCTGCCGAAGCTGCAGAGCAGTCAACGGAAAATACAGCAGCAGAGCCATCTGAAGAAAATGCAGCGGACACCGAAACGGCTCAGGACAACACTGAAGAGTCCCCAGAAGAACCGGCCGAAGAGACCGTAGATCCTGCGATGCTTGAGGCCGTCGCCGGAACCTACGTATGCGAGGTGTTCAACTCGGAGAGAGATGAGTTCATCGGCGACCACTTCCACCGGGAATACATGGTGGGAATCAATCCTGCATCGGAAACGAACACCCTCGTGCTGAATGCAGACGGTTCCTATGAGTATACAAAACTTTTTACCGGCGGAAGCCTGGTGCGTGAGGGTACGATTGACGTGCACACCACGTTTTACGGGCAGTATTCCACAGATGAGACCGTAGTGCTGCTGGCCTATCCGGACGAGGTCATCTGGAATCACGACTGGGCATTTTATGAAGGATATATCGGGAACTGCGAAGGCGTCGCCACAGATGGCGACCTGATCGAAGGACTTACACCGCCCCGATATTATTTCGCCGGGAAATATCATCCAAACCTGCCGAGCAGCGACCGCGAGCCGGTGGTGGTGACCATTGACCGGGAAAACGCCACCTTCGTTTATGAAGGAGACGCATCTTCGCTGAAAGCGCCGCTGCCTCCGGCAGTCGAATTTTCAGACACGCCCTGCGAGGAACACCGCTGGAACGCGCTGACCGGCCACTGTAAGATCTGCGGCGCCGAGTGTCCGCACGACGAATGGGATCATGAAAACGGACAGTGTCTCGCCTGCCGGTACTTCTGCGAACATCCGGACGGTAAGCACACGGAAGAACAGCGTTGTGTCATCTGCGGCAAACTGGTGGCTCACCATTTTATCGACGGGGTCTGCGATTGCGGAGCTGAAGCCCCCTATGGATTTGAATGTGAAAAAACGCCGGAGGAATATCTGAAAGACTGTGACGAAAAAGGCACCGTTGAGCGGGTGGAATACCAGACTGCGGCTTACGACATGGACGGCAACCGTCTTGAGGACGTCACCAAGGTCTACTATGCATACCTGCCCTACGGATATGATCCGTCAAAGCCCTATAACGTCATGTATCTCTATCACGGATTTGGCAGCAGCGAACGCTACTGGTTCGGTATGGACGGCATGCCAGATACGGCTTATGACGGCGGTTCCTGCAAGACGCTGCAGCTTCTGGACAACCTGATCAAAAACGGGGAAATGGAGCCGACCATCGTCGTAACGCCCTCTTTAAACACCAACGATCAAAAGGTAGATGACGACATCCTCCACTACGAAATCGTCCGGGATCTGATCCCGGATGTGGAAACACGCTACTCCACATACGCGCACGGTGATGTCTCCAGAGACAGTCTGATCGCGAGCCGCCGCCATCGGGCTCTTGGCGGACTGTCAGCAGGATCGCGCATCACGCGGACAACGCTGCCATATGTGCTGGAATACATGAGCTGGTACGCTTCCATGGCCCACATCGGCAACTATACCGAGGACTACTTCCCGGCGGTGAAAGCCAAGGCAGAGCAGGGTTATGACATCGATATGTATTACAACGCCTGCGGCTTTAAGGATGAAAAATATATGGATCACCGGTTCTTCGTAGAAGACCTGTTCCGTAAAGACCCCAACGGAGAAATCTTTACAGAAGAAAACCTGGTCTGGGTGGACAAGAACGATAACGCACACACATACCAGACCTGGCTGAGCGATCTGTACAACGTTGGAAGAGTGTTTTTTAAGGATATCGAAGACTAATATCTGACGGCAGCCTTCCGTGGGCTTGGGGCAAGTGTGAAAACGCAAAAGCCCATCATATGCTTAACTTGTCATTTTAAAAAAAGCAGCATCCTGTGCGCATCGCGCGGATCGGATGGGGGAGTCAGGCTCCCCCATCCGATTTCATGCAGACATCGTTTGATAAACTGATCTTGTATTGCAGCCTAATGCTGTTCCTGGTTCAGGTTTCGCGTGTACCTGCATTTCGGATAGTTGCTGCAGCCATAGAACGCGCCGGTCTTTCCCTTCCGTTCCACCAGTTTTCCTCCGCATCTCGGACAGATCAGCTGCTGCTCTTTCACCTGCTGCACATGTTCTTCCTTCACCGTTTCATCAACCTTGCAGTAGGGCAGCAGTTTTTCATATATTTCAACGACCTGCTCCTCTGTCAGCAGCTGCTCTCCCTTTTTAATGCGGTTTTTCACGGCATACAGAATGTCCGCCGTATGTGCGACCAGAGTCCTGGTCCGGTCGTACTCCACCTTTAGCGTATTCTCCCCTGCAAACGCAATCAGGGACAGGAACATTTCTTCCGGGAGATCCAGCATCTCCATGAGCGCCCTGATATGCCCTTTGTTCTGCAGCACGGGGCTGTAAAAGGAATGCTTCTGCTTTCCGAGATAGTAGAGCCACTGACGGGCATCCTTTTTGGCATAGATGCTGCCCGAGTAGTTCTTGCACTCGAAAACGAAAATCCCTGATGTGGAGATCAGGATCACGTCGATTTCCGTTGTACCGTATTTCGTCGGCAGGTAGGGATTGCAGATGAACCGACGCACGCCCGGCATTTTATACAGCTGCTTATAAAGCAGGTATTCAAACAGCTGGCCGCCAATTTCAGCGCGCTCTGCCTTGTCTCCGGTCAGATAATCCACATACATTGCGTCAACGGAATGACCGGTATCGCGCTCATACGCAGTCTTCATTTCCTTATCTGCTTTGAAGATACGTTCCTTCAGAGCTTCAATCCATACATTCGCCATAAAATGTGCCCCTGGTGATTCATCGTTTCTTGCGTAATAGTGAACTTCTTGCAGGATTTCCCCCTTCTCCTGATATTCGCAGAACAGCTTATTCAGAAGCCGCAGCGCATCGCAATCCATGCCGCTTTCCGTGCTACTGAACTTAATACCCATCGTCGATTATTACAAAGCTTCGCTCAGCGCATCCGGTATCCCTCTGGGTCCTCGCACAGCATAAATGCCATATTCCTTTTTCAGCACATCAAAGGGAAACCGTTCCGGCGCATATCGCTTCTGCAGCCGGATTTTCATCAGTGCCTTAATGGTCAGATTTCCGTCCTGATACTGATAAGGAATATCGGTTTCCGTAACCTTACACTTATACAGGATGGCGGACACCGGCGCGCCGACGTACAGAAAAACCGTATCGCCCTTTCGGATCCCGGCCCCCTGCTTCCAGTCGATTTCCTTTGCATGATCGAAGGCATGCACGATGTCATAATATTTCGGATTGGACGGAATCAGCCACTCCTTCGGCGGACGGTTCTTCCTGCGGGTTTCTCTGGATGCCGTTGCATCGTATCCGGCGTCGATCCGCTCACAGATCTCCTCGAAGGGAACGGTCCCATCCAGCAGGATCGATAGCCAGTTCCCGCGGCTGATATGATATCCGGGAAAGTATCCTTCCTGACGGATCAGCATATCCAGAAGGAAGGAATCATCCACCTTTACATTGATCACATCCACCCAGTCATCCTGGGGCAGACCAAGCCGGCTTTTCTGAACATCCATGATGATCGCGAACCACTTGCGGTTATCCGCATGGCGGAACACCACGTAGTTAGGAAAGCGCCGCCACAGTTTTTCCGGAGCGGCATGATATTTCTTTTTCACATAAGATATGATCTGGTCACGAAGCATACGTACTACCTTTAACACTGATTTCGGACACCATCTTTATCCGGTTTACCGATTAGTACCAGAATTCTCGTCAGGAAAGGACCTTTTTGTCCGTATAATAATCATAGCCTCGCCAAAAAGAATTGCCGCTAGCGATATCCAATAAACCCATATCACAGCTCCTTACGAACGATCTAATAACACATGCGCCCTATTCTGTATCATCTCGCTGATCATTTTTAATCTGTCAGAGGAGTAATTGTATGAGCCGGATTTGGACAGATTATATGTGAGCATCTTCCTCAGTTTATCTCTCAACCTGCTATCTAATACTGCCTTTGCTTCTTCGATATAATCTTCATAAACACAAGGAAGTAATGTATTCGCATACTCCTTTAACAAACCCACATCCGACCAATTCTCTTCGCCGGCCAGATTAAACAAAGAGTTCCCGTGATCAAATAGCGGCGCCGGAGCAACTATCCGATTCGTATTACTGTCAACAAGCACGCCGAAATTGTCATAATGTCGATCCGTGTTATAGATGATCGCATCAAAAACGATCATGTCATTAAGCGCATCTACATACTCCTGCCCCAGCTTTTCATAGTATGCTCGCACCGCTTTCATCCCACCTGTTTTAACGATTCGGCCAATTGGCACAAAGGCCAGATCTTTATTTGTGAATATCTCGCATGCGGAGCACAACTGTTTTTTCCATTTCGAAATCTTGTATGGAACAACATTTATGCCCATTGCAGTACCGATCTCATAAGCATACAATTCCGAATACGGCTCGTTTCCGGTCTTCGATGCACCAGAGGTTGCGCCTTTATATAGATAGATTCTTCTGTTGATTCGTCTCCAGCATTTCGGCAGCATGCCATTCGTTGTAAATTCCGGAGAAGATGCAAAAGAAGATCTGATACTGCTACCGTATCCGGTAAAAGCGATCATCGCAAGAATTCGGCTGAAATTATTGTCATAAAGATTATTCTCTTCAAAAGTGCCACGGAAGCCATCCTCTACCACCCAGTAAGAATCGTTCAAAGACAGCCCCTTACAACCTGAAACAACATCCATGGGTCTGTTGGCATTGAGACCACACTTAGCCAAAAACGCATTTACGTAAGCTCTGTTTTTGGGGATGGCTCTGCCTCTCATCCATGATGCAAGCCCTTTATCGCTTACATCCATACCCAAGGGAAGAAGACTCTTCTTTTTCTCGTTGATCCAGGTTATTTGTAACACTGGATCGGAAAGGTTCTCTATGATCTTAAACTTAATAAGCTCTGTATCAAACAATTTCAATACATATACCATTTCAACCTTCTCCCGTATCCTCAGTCTTCATAATATTCGCCAATTCCTGCAGTTTCTTTCTAAGAATACTTTTATTATAACATCTTCAGCAGTATCTTTCTTTTAAAAACAAAATCCAGAGCGTAAGCCCTGGTCTTTGTCTACAGTCTGAGACCATAGCATTGTGCTGTGGCCCCACTGTATGGAGACTTCTTATAGTTACTGGGATTGCATATTACTGCAATCCATACCAGCCAATACCTGCCTGCTGCATCTTTTGCAGCTGGCGTTCTTCATTCTGGTCTTTGCTTGATACACACACGTAGCCGTAAGTCCTTCCCATCGTTACACCTCCTGTTACCGTTGACTCAGCCTTTCCATTCTGCTAAAACAGATGCGAAAGCCTGTGCTTTCCATGCAGCCCACCAATAGCTTTTCCGGCCTGCCGGCATCTCAATCATACATACCTTTTAGTAGAAAGAATCCTCACATCATGAATCAGCTGGATCAGTTTACCGACGAATTACACACCTGGTCTTTGACAGGCAAAGAGCCGCCCTGTGCTTCCCGGGATCTGCGCTATTTTCTGGATCTCCAGGACAAGCGCTTAAAGCAAGCGGGCATCCGCCGGGAGGAAGAATATTTCCACGTCAAGGAAGTAATCCACGGATGCGCTAATCGGAAGGAGAACGGGTATTCTTCCAAAATGCTGTACCGGGAAGGGATGCAGAACATCGTCTATCGAAGGGATGAAAAGCAGATCAAAAAGATCCGCCGGCCCGTGAATCTGTATGTGAATTTCGACGATAAGGAAGGTCACGAGGACCGGTCCTACACCTGCCCCAACTGCGGTCACGAGATGACCGCACGGGAGGCCCAGGACGGGTGCCCCTTCTGCGGCACGTTTTTTGAGACGGATGACATCTATCCCTGCGTCTCCTCCTATTACACGGTGCCCGGCGTCGTGGAGCGGGCCAATCTCGTGGACAATCTGAAGAAAGAAATGATCATCGCCGGCGTTATCTTCGGGGTGATTGTTGCCGCCATGGCGTTTTATGGCTGGGGTGAAATGACAATTGTGCCGCGCATTCTGGCATCGGTGCTTTTGGGTGCGTTCTACGGCGGTGTGGCGGCCTTTGTGTGGTACATGTTCCGCAGTCTGCTGCTGGCGGTTCGCTTGTTTAAGGAAGCCGGACGGGCCATGCCTCTGCTGAAAACCCTGCGCAGCCGGAAGAAAGTGATTGAGTTCATGAAGCCCTTCGATTCCGATTTTTCATACGAGGCTTTTGAGGGCCGGGTTCTGTCTCTGCTGCGGGCGATTATCTTTTCTGAGGATCGGGACACCCTTTCCATCTGGGAAGAAAAGCGGGATCTTTCCGCCTTCGATGACGTGGCGGATATGCAGTACCGGGGCGCGGTGTATATCCAAAAGTGCACGGAAAAGAACGGGATGCTGACGGTGGAAGGCACGGCGTATCTGACCAATACCTATATCCGCCGGTTTGTGCGAGAAAAGGATGAGAAGATTCATTTTGTGCTGGAGAAGGATGCTGCCGGGCGGGCGGATCCGGGTTTTTCCATTCACCGGGTGTCCTGCCCATCCTGCGGCGGAAGCTTCGATGCCATGCACCGGCGGAACTGTCCTTACTGCGACAGTCCCTATGATCTGAAGAAAAAAGACTGGATTGTAAAAAGCATGTGAAAATAAGGGGCACATTGAACGGTCCGCCTATGTTCAGAGAAAGAATCTCACCGGCGGAGGCCCGTTCAATGTGCCCCTTTTTATTTCAGCATTTTAGATCATCTGATTACAGATATTCTTTTACCACCCCGGAAATCACCTGATATCCGGCGTCGTTGGGATGGCAGCCATCCTTGGTATAGGCCGGATTCATGGTGTCATCTTCCAGTTTCAGGTGGGAATGCACGTCGATGTAGGTACATCCGTATTTCTCGCAGAGCTCCTGAATGTATCCGTTCAGTTCCAGAATCGCAGGTGCCAGATGGGCGATGGGGAAGATCATGCCCTTGTTTTCGTCATTTTTCGGCACATCGCAGCCCGGATACACCGACTGCACATACAGGGGCACCGACGGGCAGCGCAGCTTCAGCTGGCGCACCAGTTCTTCGTATTTTTCCGCGGTTTCCTTTGCGGAACGCTTCACGTTCATCATGTCGTTGATGCCGATGAGCAGGATGATTTTGGAGGGATGAGCCTCGCACACGGACAGGTCGATGCGGTTTAACAGGTCCGTGGTGGTGTTACCGGAAATGCCGCGGTTTACCGCATTCACGCCAGGATACCACTTGGCCAGGTCGCAGAAATCCGTGATGGAATCGCCGAAGAATACGATGGGATCGGCGGTCAGCTGGGCGTTTTCCTTTTTGTACTTTCTTCTCTTATTCCCGTTGTAAAACTCGAAAAACAGATCCATCAGCTTGCTGTCATTTCTGGTTTCCATTTTCATGATGTTCTCCCTCCCCGTTTTCTGCGCGTTACGTGTCCCGTTCTCTGCAGATGAAAAAGCTCGTTTTCTGAAGACCGCCCGTTTTCCGCCAGTGCACTGACAGTTCCATCTGGCGTATCCACCCGTGGGCTTTTCAGGTCACTTCAATCATTGTAAAAGATATATTCCCTATGTCAAGTGTCCCTCTGTCCTCTTCCATTCAGCGATAAATTTTATCATTAATTTGAATAGAGCGGAACGGGATGATCCCGCTCCGCTCTTTGCAATGACCTATAAAATGGAACGGTGTCCTGTCCCCTGTCTTACTCCCCGCTGTCATTTGTCGGCATCGGCTGTACGTTGTATGAAGTGGTGTCCGCGCCTTCCTGCGTATATCCGATTTTCATTGTGCCGTCTCCATATAGATCCAGCAGGAAGGTGCCGTCTTTGTAGGCTCCGCTGGCAGTTCCTCCATCAGCCATGGTAATGGTAATGATTTCGTTTTCAAACGTCCACGAGGTAATATCCATTCCATCACCGTCAAATGTAAAGTAGCCGGTCCCATCCTCGCGAAGGCTTACTGTCGATTCCATAACGCCGACAAAGTCATAATTCGCGCCTTGACCGGGATCTGCGCAAAAGATGCTGTACTCGCCTTCCGGCGTCCACACCACTGCCGGCGCCGGTTCCGGAGCAGGTGCCGTCTCCTGCGTGGATGCTGCTTCGCTTTCCGTCTTTGTTTCGGTTTCGGTTGCTGCGGCGGTTTCTGTTTCCGTTTTTTCTTCAGCCGCGGTGGCTGTGGCTGCCGTTTCTTCTTCTGCCGGTTCTTCTGCTGTTTCCGCCGGGAAAACCTGATTTGTGTAATCCGCCATGGAAATCAGTTCCAGTTTGGGATCTTCTGCGCCCTGCAGCAGGAAGCACAGTTCAAATCCATCGTCAAGGGCGACGCTCATCAGTCCGTTTTTGATGGTTCCGCTCATCTCGGAGACGCCGGCGGTAAAGGAGAAGGTTTCCCCTTCTGATTTCCACGCATCAATGGGGCCCTCGTTGCCTTCGCCCCACTTTAAGTAGCCGGTTCCGTCGTCCGACAGCTGCACCATCTGGCCCGCTGCCTGGGGATAGTCCACGTAGGCCGGTCTGGCGTCCGCCGCAGGCGTCCGTCCGTCGGCTGCAGTTTTGGACACATATTCGGGGGTAAGATACACGCAGTAAAACACGTAGTCCCCGGCCAGGGCGGCATCAAAGGCCGATGCATCGGTTTCCTCTGGTTTTTCTGCTGATTCCGCTGTTTCTGCCGCCGGGGCTGTCGGTGCTGCCTCTTCCGCCGGTTTGGTCTTTCCGCAGGCGCAAAGGACAAGGGCCAGAAGCACTGCCAGAAGCAGCGCTGTCATGCTCGTTTTAAATGTTCGTTTCATATGCCATATCCTCCCGTTCTTTCTATGATTCTCCCTTGTCTGAACATTCCTGTGATTCGCTTACGGGATTTACAGCGGTCCCGTTATTCACCTGCCAGATCCGCGGGCATCGTCTCGCCGCAGAGTACCGTGACTTCACCCAGTATATAATCGTTTTCCGTTATAAAGGCATCCCATTTTTCCTGGGATCCTTCATAATGGAACGTGGCCGGCATGTGCTCTCTGTAGGCATTTGCCCGGATAAAACTCAGGGAAAAATCCTGACTGTCCAGAATCTTCTGGAGTTCTTCTTCTGAGGGGATGGCTTCCCCTCGCATCTTATAATCTTCGATCAGCGTATCCCGCTCCGTGCGCTCCTCCGGGGGAATGTAGACAAATCCCTGGGTGTAATCATACAGGATGCTCCCCGTATAAGCGGAAAAGTTCGGCTGAGCGATGACCGCATTGTCTATAACACCCTCCGCGATATAGACGTCCATATCATAGATGTCCTTAAGGGCATTTGCCTCAATCCGCTTCACCGTGTCCGGGATATACAGCCGTTTTAAGTATTCATCAGCGAAGAAGGATGATTTCCCGTCGCCAATGGTCTCCACGCCTGCCGGTACGGCAAAGGAGTCCCCGGTCTTCAGACTGGGATAATCCAGCAGTGTTTTTCCGTCCGCGGTGTAAAGCACACCGTCCACGGTTTTAAACAGTGTGCTGCCTTCTTCGACCTCATATTCTTCAATCACATGCAGGTAGGCAAAGCTGGCGGCACCAAACTCCTTGACGCTGGCGGGGATGGTCAGCTTGCGCAGGAAGTAATTCTGTCCAAAGGCCCATCGGCCAAGCCTGGTCACGGTACTGGGAATCGTGTAGGTTTCCTCCTCCTTGTAAATCGGGTAGCACAGCAGTGTGCTCATGTCTTTGGTAAAGAGCACACCTTCACTGGAGGTGTAATAGGGATTGTCAGGGGAGACAATCACTTCATGAAGTTCCAGCCCATTGGAAAAAGCGGCTTCGTCAATAAAGATCACCGTCGCCGGGATCGTGATGGTATCCTCAAACACATTGGCGTAAAAGGCGTTTTTACCGATGATTTCCACGCCCTCCGGAATCACCAGCGGCATGTGGAAACGGGTTTCCATGTATCCGCCCTCGGCGATTTCCTTTAAGTTTGCCGGGAAATCCGGATCGTCGAACCGCCCGTTCATAAATGCATATTTTCCGATGTATTCCACCGAATCCGGCAACGACAGGCTGTAAATGGGGTAAGAACAGAAGGCGTAATCACCCACGGAGGTGACTCCTTCGCCGATGACCACGTTTTCGATTTCATTGGCGTATTGCGCCCAGGGCGGAAGCACCGCGTCCTCGGCCCAGCCGGTGGTGGGCTCATACTCCCAGACCATGTTGCCGTTTTCCACCTCCGGCTCGGCATCATAATAGTCCTTCATGGGGCCGGATCCGGTAATGGTCAGCGTCCGGGTATCTGCATCATAGGTCCAGGTAAGATTGTCTTCTTCTACCTTAGTATGATGGGTCAGGTATCCTTTTTCTTCCAGGATGGCCCGGTCGCTGTCGCTGTAGGCCGCATAGGGATCCGCAGGCGGCGGAGTTTCGGCTTCCGTTTTGCTTCCGTCCGTACTTTCGGAAGCGGTGTTCTCTGTCGCAGCCGCTGCATTCTCTGTGGAAGAGGATGCTGCCCCAGCGGCACCTTCCTCTTCGGAGGATGCATCTGCCGCGGGTGTTCCTGCTTCTTCTGTTTCTGCTGCCGGTGTTTCTTCCTGCCCGCAGGCAGAGATACAAAAAGCAGCCGCGAAAATAACTGCGGCTGCTTTCAGGTGTAATGCATTTTTCATACCGCACCCCTTTCAAAGATCAAATATGTATGGTCTCATTATATCGGTTTCATATGCCATATCCTCCAATTCTTTCTATCGTTCTGCCCGAATCGGGAACTCTGTGCTCTGTCACAGGATTCCTGACGATCCCGGTGATCCTCTTTCTGAAATCCCGACGATCTCTGTTATTCACCTGCCAGATCCGCGGGCATCTCCTCGCCGCAGAGCACGGTGATCTCTCCAAGGATAAATCCATTCTCCGTCACAAACGCATCCCATTTTTCCTGGGAGCCTTCGTAGTGGAACGTAGCCGGAATGTGTTCGATATATGCGTTCGCCCGGATCGCCATCAGCGAAAAGTCCAACGTCTCCAGCGTGGACTGGATTTCTTCTTCGGATGGGATTTCTTCCCCTCGCATCTTGTAGCTCTCGATCAGTGCGTCCCGCTCCGTGCGCTCCTCCGGGGGGATGTAAACAAATCCTTTCGTGAAATCATTCACGATGTAATCGTAATAGGCGGAGAAATTCGGTGAAGCGATGGCCGCGTTGTCTAAAACACCTTCCGCGATATACACGTCCATATCGTAAAGATCCATCAGACCGTTTGCTTCGATGGTCTTAATCGTATCCGGGATATACAGCCGTTTCAGATATGCGTCTGCGTAGAACGGCGATTTCCCGTCTCCCAGCGTTTCCACGTCCGCAGGCACGGCAAAGGATTCTCCCGTTTTCAGGCTGGGATAATCCAGCAGGGTTTTTCCGTCCGCGGTGTAAAGCACACCGTCCTCGGTTTTAAACAGTGTACTGCCTTCTTCGACCTCATATTCCTCAATCACGTGCAGATAGGCAAAGCTGGCGGCGCCAAACTCCTTGACGCTGGCGGGGATGGTCAGCTTGCGGAGAAAATAATTCTGACTGAAGGCCCATCGGCCAAGTCTGGTCACAGTGCTCGGAATCGAATAGGTTTCCTCCTCCTTGTAAATCGGGTAGCACAGCAGCGTGCTCATGTCTTTGTTGAAAAGCACGCCCTCGCTGGAGGTGTAATACGGATTGTCCGGGGAGACAATCACTTCATGAAGCTTCAGCCCGTTGGAGAAGGCGGCCTCGTCGATAAAGACCGTGGTGGCCGGGATCGTGATGGTGTCTTCAAACACATTGGCGTAAAAGGCATTTTTGCCGATGATTTCCACGCTATCCGGAATTACCAGCGGCATGTGGAAACGGGTTTCCATGTATCCGCCCTCGGCGATTTCCTTTAAGTTTGCCGGGAAATCAGGATCATCGAACCGCCCGCTCATAAATGCATATTTCCCGATATATTCCACCGAATCCGGCAGGGACAGGCTGTAAATGGGGTAAGAACAGAAGGCGTAATCACCCACAGAGGTGACCCCTTCGCCGATGACCACGTTTTCGATTTCATTGGCATACTGCGACCAGGGCGGCAGGACGGCGTCCTCAGCCCAGCCTGTGGTGGGCTCATAATGCCAGACCATGTTGGCGTTTTCCACCTCCGGCGAGGCATCGTAATAGTCCTTCATGGGGCCGGATCCGGTAATGGTCAGCGTCCGGGTTTCCGCGTCGTAGGTCCAGGTGAGATTGTCCTCTTCCACCTTGGTGTGATGGGTCAGGTATCCCTTTTCTTTGAGGATGGCCCGGTCACTGTCGCTGTATGCCGCGTAGGGATCCGCAGGCGGCGCCGGCTGGGATTCTGCTTCGCTCCCGCCAGAACCTTCTGCAGAGGCATCCGCCGCCGAATCTGCTTCCGTCGGTTCGTTTTCCGTCTGTTCACCCTCTGCCGATTCGCCTTCTGCCGCCACAGGCACTTCCTCCGTGACCGTGCCCTCGGACTCCGCTGCCGGTTCTGCCGTGGATGAATCGCTCTGTCCGCAGGCAGATAAGCAAAAGGCTGCCGCCAATAAGACTGCGGCTGCTGTCACACACAAACGTTTTTTCATCCTGCACCCCTTTCGCTGTTTCCTCACCTGAAGAAATGTTTTGACGGGTCTGCCAAAAAGACGGATTCGCGCAGCATCGGATCTTCGGCGTTTGAATCATATTCTCATTATAGCGAATCAAAAGGGTTGCCGGCGGTTTGACATGTCATTTGTCATTGACAATGAATTGTGTCAAAAAACGCCCCTCCGGATTTCCGGAGGGGCGCAGCAGGTTGCAGAAGGTTGTTAAGCGAATGAATCGAGCGTTGTTTTCGGGTCGCGGATAACGAGGTATCGCGGGCCTTCCGCACGCTCCGCTCAATTTCCACAGACGTTCGTTCTTCTGGATTTACAGACGTTCGTTCTTCTCGATTTACAGACGTTCGTTCTTCTCGATGTCAAGGAAGTACTTGTAGGTGTCCACGGTCAGTTCGCCGCAGGCCGCCTCATCGCAGGCGATGATGGCGCCGTTGTGCATCTGCAGAGCGCTGCAGGTCCACTTCTGGCTGACGCCGCCTTCCACGGTGGCGGCAAGCGCGCGGGCCTTGTTGTGGCCGTTGATTAAGATCAGCACTTCCTTGGAATCGGTTACGGTGCCGACGCCCACGGACAGGGCCTGGGACGGAACGGCTTCCGGATCGTTACCGAAGAAGCGGCTGTTCACGATACGGGTGTCGGTGGTCAGATTGCGCACGCCGGTGCGGGAAGCCAGGCTGGTGTAGGGCTCGTTGAAAGCGATGTGGCCATCCACGCCGATACCGCCCATGAACAGATCGATGCCGCCGTAAGAAGCGATCTTCTCTTCATAGCGGGCGCACTCGCCTTCCGGATCGTCGGTCATGCCGTTTAAGATGTTGATGTTCTCCGGCTTCATGTCCACGAGATGATTGAAGAAATTGTCGTGCATGAAGTACCAGTAGCTCTGGTCATGCTCGTGGGGCAGGCCGAGATACTCGTCCATGTTGAAGGTCACCACGTTGGCGAAGGACAGCTCGCCGGCCTGGTTCATGCGGGCAAGCTCTTTGTACACGCCGATGGGGGAAGAGCCGGTGGGCAGGCCGAGCACGAAGGGACGGTCTTCCTTGTGGGCTTTGATCTTTCCCGCGATATAGTTTGCGGCCCATTTACACATGTTGTCATAGTTTTCCTGGATTACGACGCGCATTTTACTCTCCTTTTTCGTTAGAATGACTTTATAGTTTTTGCCATAAGCAAGGCATTGCGGCACGTTTTGCGATTCGCCTTATCTTTCAGCGATTCCCCGCTGTTACACCTGAGGCTTTTCGCATTTCTCAGCGATTCCCCTCTGTTACGCCTGGGATTTATCGTATTTCTCGGCGATCTCACCGCTGTTTTTGAAGATGCTGTACTCCGGTACCACACCCCGCACACAGGATGTGGGGTAAACATTGCTGTGACGGCCGATGACGGTACCCGGATTGCAGACGCTGTTGCAGCCCACTTCCACGTAGTCGCCCAGCATTGCGCCGAACTTCTTGATGCCTGTTTCGATCTGTTCGGTACCGTTGTGCACCACAACCAGCTTCTTATCGGACTTAACGTTGCTGGTGATGGAACCGGCGCCCATATGGGAGTAGTAACCTAAGATGGAATCGCCCACGTAATTATAATGCGGGGTCTGCACATGGTCAAACAGAATGACGTTCTTTAACTCCACGGAGTTGCCCACGACGCAGTCCGCACCGACTAAAGCGCTGCCGCGGACAAAGGCGCAGTGACGCACTTCGGTGTTGGGTCCGATGATGCAGGGGGCACCCAGATAGGCCGAGGGGAAAACCTTCGCGGTTTTGTGTACCCAGACGTGCTCGGAAACTTCGTCATATTCTTCCGGATCTAATTTAGAACCCAGTTCTAATATCATATCCTTGATGCCCTTTAAGGCTTCCCAGGGATAGGTAAACTGGCGAAGGTAATCTGCCGCTAAGGTGTGATCGAGATCATAGAGATCGGTAATTGTGTACATGTTGCTGTCCTTTCTAGGCGCTGATGTGTCCCTTCGCCCGAATCACATCGATGACCTGATCCACGTATTTTTCGCAGATGTCGTTGCTTTGAGCTTCCACCATGACGCGGATGACGGGTTCAGTGCCGGATTCGCGCACTAAGATGCGGCCGGTATCGCCTAAGGCGTCAGCCACTGCGGCCACCGCGGCCTGCACGTCCGGATCGTTCTGGGCGTCGGGCTTGCTGTTGACCCGCACGTTCTTTAACACCTGGGGATAGAACACCACGGGGGCTGCCAGTTCGGACATGGGCTTTTCTTTCGCCAGCATGACTTCCATCATCTTGATGGCGGTTAAGATGCCGTCGCCGGTGGTGGCGTACTTCGTGAAGATGATATGGCCGCTCTGCTCGCCGCCGATGCGGTTTCCGGTGTCCACCATGTTTTCGTAGACATACTTGTCGCCCACCTTGGTCTTGTCGTATTCAATGCCGACGGCATCGAGGGCTTTGTACAGACCGAAGTTGGACATGATGGTGGTGACCACCTTGTTGTTGCGCAGTTTGCCGTTTTCCTTCATGTACAGGCCGTAGATGTAAAGGATGTGATCGCCGGTGACCACGTTGCCCTTTTCATCCACGCACAGGCAGCGGTCCGCGTCGCCGTCAAAGGCAAAGCCCACATCCAGGCCATTGTCCACTACGAAGCGCTGCAGATGCTCGATATGGGTGGATCCGCAGTTGGTGTTGATGTTGTAGCCATCCGGATTGTCGTTGATGACATAGGTCTTGGCGCCAAGGGCATCAAACACGCCCCGGGCGATGGACCAGGAGGCGCCGTTGGCGCAGTCTAAGCCCACGCGCACGCCCTTGAAGTTGAATTTGGAGATGGAAATCAGGTAGCCGATGTAACGGTTCCGGCCGGCCACGTAGTCTACGGTGCGGCCGATTTTGTCCCGCTCGGCTAACGGCACGTCGGTTTTGCCGTCGATGTAATCCTCAATCTTTAACAGGGTTTCCTCGTCCATCTTCTCGCCGTTGTTGTTGACGATCTTGATGCCGTTGTCGTAGAAGGGATTGTGGGACGCGGAAATCATGATACCGCAGTCGAAATCATCCACCCGGGCGATGTAGGAAACGGAAGGGGTGGTGGTAACGTGCATGATGTAGGCGTCTGCGCCGGAAGCCGTCAGGCCTGCGCACAGGGCATATTCAAACATGTACGAAGAGCGGCGGGTGTCTTTACCGATGACGATCTTCGCCTTTTTGCCAAGACGTGCACCGTAGTACCAGCCCAGATACCGGCCGATTTTAACAGCATGTTCGTATGTCAGGTCCTTATTCGCTTCACCGCGAAAGCCGTCTGTTCCAAAGTACTTTCCCATTTAACTCTCCTTTGAAAACTGTGATTAGTCCGGCAAAAAGCAAAGCCGTTTTCGCTATTTTTGCCACAAGAATTTTATCATTTCGTGTTGCTTACAGCAACTATTTCCGGTCAGGCATATATGCTATAACCGCAGGGAATGAGACAGGTCACCATCCCCATTTTCCTGTATTTTCGCCGCCTGTCCCAAGCCCCGCGCCCGGTCTTTACTCCACCGTCACGCTCTTCGCCAGGTTTCTGGGTTTGTCCACATCCAGGCCCTTGGCCACGCTGATGTAGTAACCTAAAAGCTGCAGCGGGATGACGGCCAGACTTCCCATAAAGTGGCGGTCGGTTTTGGGGATGTACACGGTGAAATCCGCCGTGTCTTCCACGTTATAGTGGCCGTAGGTGGCCAGGCCCATGAGATAGGCGCCCCGGGCTTTGCACTCCACCATGTTGCTGATGGTTTTTTCGAACAGATCGTCCTGGGTCAGCACGCCGATGACCAACGTGTTCTTTTCGATCAGGCTGATGGTGCCGTGCTTCATCTCTCCGGCGGCGTAGGCTTCGCTGTGGATGTAGCTGATTTCCTTCACCTTCAGGCTGCCTTCCAGGCAGATGGCGTAGTCTAAGCCCCGGCCTAAGAAGAACATGTCCTGGGCGCTGGAATACTTGGCGGCAAACCACTGGATGCGCTCTTTGTCTTCTAAGATGCGCTCCATCTTTCCGGGCAGTTCGGACAGATCCCGGATGTAGCCCGTCAGTTCCTCTTCCGTCACCAGTCCCCGCACGCATCCCAGCTGCACGGCAAAGGCCGACAGGGCCGCCAGCTGGGCGGAGTAGGCCTTGGTGGTGGCCACGGCGATTTCCGGACCGGCCAGGGTGTAGAGGACGTTATCCGCTTCCCGGGCGATGGTGGATCCCACCACGTTGACCACGGCCAGGGTGGAAAGCCCCAGAGATTTGGCCATACGAAGGGCCGCCAGGCTGTCCGCCGTCTCCCCGGACTGGGAGATGATCACCACCAGGGTGCCCGGCACCGGCAGCAGTCTGCGGTAGCGGTATTCGGAAGCCAGCTCCACCCGCACGGGGATGCCGGCCAGATCTTCAATGATGTACTGGGAGGCCATGCCCACATGCCAGGCGGATCCGCAGGCCACGATGTGGATCTGAGTGATGCTTTTCAGCACTTCCTCCGTCAGGCCCGCGCCGGACAGATCGATGCGCCCGTCCTTTACCAGGCTGTTGACCGTATCCCGCACAGCCTGGGGCTGCTCGTGGATCTCCTTGATCATGAAGTGCTCAAAGCCGCCCTTTTCCGCCGATTCCGCGTCCCAGGTGACTTCCGTGGGCTCTAAGGAAACTTCATCGCCGTTTAAGTCATAGAAGGTGACGCTTCCGGGAGTTAAGCGGGCTGCCTGCAGGTTGTCGATGTAATAGACGCTGCGGGTGTATTTTAAGATGGCAGGCACGTCGGAGGCTAAGAAGGATTCACCATCCGCGCAGCCGATGATCATGGGAGAATCCTTCCGGGCGGCGTAAATCTCTCCCGGATAATCCTTGAACATCAGAGCTAAGGCGTAGCTTCCCCGCACACGCACCATGGTGCGGTTGATGGCGTCCACCGGGCCGATCTTGTACTTTTTGTAGTAGTAATCCACCAGCTTGACGGCCACTTCCGTATCGGTTTCACTGTAAAACTGGTAGCCGTGGCGCAGCAGCTTGTCCCGCAGTTCCTCGTAGTTTTCGATGATACCGTTGTGCACACCGATGACTTCCGCGTCCACCGGGCCGGCTTCCACGCCGGTCTGATAGATGCTCACGTGGGGATGGGCGTTGACAGGGCTGGGCTCGCCGTGGGTGGCCCAGCGGGTGTGACCGATACCGCAGCTGCCCTTTAAGGCATTGCCGTTGTCCGTCTTTTCAGACAGGTTGCGAAGCTTGCCCGTGGCCTTCACCACCTCCGGCAGCTTTTCGCCGTCCCGGACGGCCAGTCCGGCCGAGTCATAACCGCGGTATTCCAGTTTGGAAAGCCCGTCCAAAAGGATGGGGGCCGCCTCGTGCTTTCCGGTAAATCCAACGATTCCGCACATATTCTTTTCCTTCCTTTTTAAAGCAATTTGGGTCCGTCGATCTTTCTACTTCCGCCCCAAAGCTTTTTCCGCCGCCTTCGGGTCTTTGACGACAAGGTCGATTTGTCCGTCATTTTCGAAGTAGATCTGATACCACAGCAGGAACGAATACACCGTGTACAGTTCCCGCTGGTGCATGCGCTTTCCTTCCTTATGCTCTTTAAGCATGGATAACAGCAGATCCTGGTCGAAGAATTCTGCCGTAAAGGGCTGTTCGAACATCTCCCGGAAGATGGCGCAGTACTTTTCATCCCGCAGCCATACCCGCAGCGGTACGGGGAAGCCCTTCTTCGGCCGCTCCGCCCATTCCGTGGGCAGCACGCTTTCCGCGGCTTTGCGGAATGCCAGCTTGGTCTCTTCTCCCTGCACCATGAGGTTCGTGGGCAGGGTGCGGGACAGGGCCCAGATTTCCTTGTCCAGATAAGGAACCCGCAGTTCCAGGGAGTGGGCCATGGTCATCTTATCGGCTTTTAAGAGAATGTCGTTGGGCAGCCACAGCCGCATGTCCAGGTACAGCTTTTTGTGCAGGTCGTCTAATCCCGCCGCATCGGCCTTAGCAAAGATGGGAGCCGTCACATCCTGATAGCGCACGGGGCTGCGCCATTCTTCTTTCAGCAGGCGATCCGCCTTTTCATTGTCCATGATAAAGGCCTGACCGATGTATTTTTCTTCCATATCCAGGGCGTTGCGCCGCAGGAAGTTTAAGCCCGGAGCCGGCGGCAGGCTTTCCGCCAGATGGCCTAAGCCCTCCCGGATGGCGTGGGGCACGGCCTTGCGGTAGGCGTCTCCCGAGGGGGAGGGCTTGTAGGTGTCATAGCCGCCGAACAGCTCGTCGGCACCTTCGCCGCTTAACACGACTTTTAAGTCTTCCGCCGCCATCTGGGACAGGAAATACAGGGGTACGGCGGACAGGTTGGCGTGGGGTTCGTCGGAATAGTACTGCACTTCCGGCAGGGCGGCGAAGAATTCGTCCGCGGCGATTTCCCGCAGGCGGTTTTTCATGCCCAGCTTTTTGCACAGGGCCGCGGCCTTTCCCGTCTCGTCGAATTCGTCCACCTCAAAGCCCACGGAGAAGGTCTTGTCCGGGCGGGCCATGGCGGCCACATAACTGGAATCCACACCGCCGGACAGGAAGCTTCCCACTTCCACGTCGGCGATCTGGTGATAGCGCACGGTTTCGTCCACGGCTGCCTTGATTTCTTCCATGGCCGCATCCAGCTCCTTGCCGGTGATTTCATAATCCGCTTCGAAATACTCCCCGGTCTCCACGGTCTTGCCGTCATACTTCAGCCAGTGGCCGGGGGCCAGCTTCTTCACGCCGGCGAACAGGGTCTCTTCGATGGGGGTGTACTGGAAAATCAGGTACAGTTTCAGGGCGTCCTTATTCACCTTTTTCGTAAAGGCGGGATGGGCCAGGAAGGACTTGATCTCCGAACCGAACAGCAGATGGCCGTTCATCTCGGCGTAATAAAAGGGCTTAATGCCGAAATAGTCCCGGGCGGCGAACATCACGTGCTCTTCGGTGTCATAGATGGAAAAAGCGAACATGCCCCGCAGGTGCCTGACGCCCTCTTCCTTCCAGGTGATGTAGGTCTGCAGCAGCACCTCGGTGTCGGAATCCGTGGCGAAGGTGCATCCGTGCTTTTCCTCCAGCTCGGCGCGAATGTCCCGGTAGTTGTAGATCTCGCCGTTAAAGGTGATCACATACCGCCCATCGGCGCTTTTCATGGGCTGTGTACCGCCGGCCAGGTCGATGATGGACAGGCGGCGGAAAGCCACCGCATAGCAGTCGTCCACAAAATGGGCCGCACTGTCGGGCCCACGGTGGATGATCTTTTCTCCCATGGCGTCCACAGTGGCCGCGCGCTCATAATCTCCGGTTCCGAAAAAACCTGCAAATCCGCACATATGCACTCCTGATTTTACGAATGAATTTCATTGCCCCGGAGCGATTTTCCGCTGTCGGTTTGCGGGGCAAAGCCAGAAACTTAACTGATTTATTATACTTGATCTTGAAGCCGGGCACAATAATTGGATGAGTGCTCTTCACTCAAAAAAGGACTGCGTTCCTTTATGTACAGGAACGCAGTCGGATGACTCAATTGGTTTCATTCCCTGGGGATTCGTCCGTTTTGCTCTATTTCCAGGGATGACTTTGTTTTTCCAATTCGCGGCGGATTACCCCATCTTACTCATTTCTCTGCGGATTTCATCCGTCACAGGGTATTTCAGCAGAATCAGAAACGCGATCAGACTAAGCACCGCCGGGATCAGTCCCAGCATCACCGTAAACCGGGTCAGCATGCCGGGCATCTGGCTCATATCTCCCAGGAAGGTATCCGTCTGGGCATCCACCACGTAGCCGATGGAGGTCAGTATCGCCGCGATACCCACGGAGGAAACAGTGGTCTGGATCTTGCCGATCATAGCGCCCACGGTGTGATAAATCGGGCCCCGGTCCTTGCCGTTTAAGTACATGTCGTAGTCCATGCTTTCCATCACCATGACGCTTTCCGGCATGAAGTTGCAGCCGATGGCGAAGGCCGCCACCCCCACCAGGCCGAAAAACAGGAGGGAGGACTGCTGGACGATCCCCAGCATCTGCAGCACAAAAATCAGTGCCAAGGGGATGGCCTGAATCATCAGAAGGATCCGGGCGAAGCGATCCGGAGAGCCGGCCCGCTGCATCAAAGGCGCCGCCACCGCGCTTCCGACCAGGATCGGCAGCACTGTCAGCAGGGAGGAAAACAGAACCAGCCGGCCATAGAGCGCCGCGTCCACCGCGCCGGTGGTAAGGTCGGCGCAGTAGCACCATTTCAGGTAGTAATTTAGGCTGGAGAACAGGAAGGTCCACACAAATCCGCTGAACATCACCGACAGGGTGCGGATCCGAAAAGCCGCATTTTCCTTAAAGATCACGATGATATCCTGAAACCGAACCCGGCTGGCGGCTTCATCCGTCACCACGTGCCGCTCCCGGACAATGGCAATGCCCAACAGGCTGATCAGAAAGGTGGGAATCACATAGGCGGAAACCATCACCCCCACGGAGCGATGCATGCTGCCGAAAATCTCATTCAGCTTGCCGGCGCCGGTGATAAAGGCGGACATGGTAATGCCAAGACCCACGCTCATGTAGCGCGGACCGATGAGCAGTTTGCCCCGCTCCGCCGTATCCTGGGTCTGGGCCCGGTACAGCAGGGTGGGCATATAGAAGGATGAACCCACATCATAAATCAGATAGGCGAAAAGCGCAAAGGCAAAGGCCGCCGCGTAGGTCTGGGATACCGTTTCCGGCATGTGAAACAGAAGCAGCACGCCTACGGATGCCAGGCAGATGGACAGACCCAGAAACGGCCGGAACTTGCCGAAGCGCCCGGGTTTGCTGCGTCCCACGATGATACCCACAGCCGGCGCCCACAGGAAGTCAAAGATCCGGGCAATGATCAGCACCGTGCCGGCCATAGCCGCTGCCCAGGACCCCATGCCGGCGTAGTCCGTCATATAAAGCATGAAATACGAGGAAACAAAAGCGTCCGTAATGGACGGACTTGCAGAAAGAAGTGTGGTGCCAAGATAATCCTTTTTCCCGAGTTTGTTCTGAGTGCTCATAAATCCCTGCCCTCCGCGTGACAAATAAACCCGTATGGAATTATGATACAGAAAAGTAAAATCAATGTAAATGGGGCTGTCGCAATAGTGATATGCTACCTCCAAGTAGGACACTGAAATACAAAACCTACTTGGGGGTATTTCTATGTCCAGGAAAAGCAAGATTGATCCGGTTTTGAAAGTGGAACTGGTGGAAATGTATCTCAGGGATGAGATTGGTATCCGGGA
>JAZPYY010000035.1:0-34031 GCA_045544375.1 Shuttleworthella sp. | reverse complement strand
ACGTGTTCGCGTGCATGCCCTGTGCCGCGAGCGCAGACAACTGAATACGCGGCATTCGACATCATAAGGAAAACGTGCCAACGATTGCTTGACACATACCTCTTCTCCATTCAGCTTGTGGTTTTATCATAATTGCGATAAAGTACTGATATGAAAATCTTGGCAATCGGAGGTGTCGAAATGATTACTATAAGACCAGTTTCTGACCTGAGAAACAAATTCACAGATATTGAAAAAACCGTAGATACTGGAGAACCCGTATTTCTTACTAAGAACGGATACGGCTCGATGGTTGTGATGAGTATAGAAGCATATTCACGCTTGAACAGGAATATTGAACAGGCTTTGGATGAGGCCGATACCTATGCTGAAGCAACAACTGAGCGAATGACTCATGAGGAAGTATTTGGCAAACTGAGGAGACGCGTGAATGGCTCAATAGGGTACCAGTCAATGTGAACACAGAAAACCGCCGCCGTGCGCTTAGAATACATCCTTGCGCAACGCGGCGGCAGATCTTTGATTCTGGCCGTTCACGACGAAAATGAAGTGCCCGGGCTAAAACAGTTTACCCGTTATCACGTGGAAGACGGACAGGTTCATCCCATGTAAAAAGCAAATGTTACTTCTTCCGCATCCTTCCTGCCAGCACCGCCGGGATCACCGACAGCAGCACCGGAATCATGCCGAACAGAAAGATGTTTCCGTTGGGCACGTAGGACATCTGCCCGCTGGCCGCATCCATAAAGGTCTCCCCGGAAAGGCGCACCACATGCTCTCCCAACAGGGATCCGCCGATCATGGGAATCAGCACGAAGAAGATGATCCAGATCCCCTCAAACTGCCCCTTGCTGTTTTCGGGATACAGCTGCTTGGCCCAGACCTTTGTAGTCTGCAGAAAAGCGATGTAGCCCATGCCCAGCACAAAGATCCCCAGCCACAGCTGCAGCGAAAACAGGGAAGAAGTATCCACCTGCGCCGGGGTCAGGGGACGTAAGATCAGAAGCCCGATGGCGTTTGTTATGGCTCCGCCCACTGCCACCGGAACGTAATGTCCCTTGTTGATCAGTCCGGATACGGGAATCGCGGTGAGCATGGACAGCACCAGAGGTACCGCCTCGATGATGCCCATCTGGTCTGCGGTGTAGCCCAGGTAATAGATCAGATAGTTGCCGATATAGGCGAAATAAGCGTTGAATCCGATGAAGAACACGGCCACCGTGGTGTTTACCAAAAGCAGCTCGTGATGGGAAAAGAACTCCCGAAAAGCGAATACGGAGAAGAACTGATTCCAGAAACTGCCCCGGACGGAGGGAGTCGTTTCGTCCTCCGGCCGGCGGGTTGCCAGAGCATAGATGCCGCAGGCAATCACCAGAACGCCCATCACGGTAAACAGGCGCAGGTAGTTATCGTCGCTGCCCACCAGAAGGCCGCCCACTACGGTACCTAAGATGGTGCCGATGACGGGCTGCGTCGCTAAGGCCGCACCAATGGGCCCCCGATTGGTGCCGTCCAGCCGGTCGTTGATCCAGGCGTTGAAGCCTGCATCGTTACCCATGGATCCGAAAAAGCTCATAATGGTGTCCGCCAGCACCACGGAAATCGCCGCCAAAAGGTACAGGTCCTTGTTGATAAACTCCGTCAGTCCGAAGGCGATGGTAAACAATCCCCAGAGGATGTAGCCCCAGCCCACAAAGCGCATGCGTTTTCCGCTGCGGTCCGACCAGGTGCCGAAAAAGAAGGTGGAAAAAGTGGTGGCCGCCGCCGAGCAGATCAGCATGCCGGTGATGACGGAAGGATCTTTTCCGATCTTCGCGTAAACGAAGGTGTTAAACCAGGAGTTTTCCAGATTCCAGCAGATCTGTCCGGCCAGACCCAACCCCCAGATCATCAGCCACAGACGCGCGTTATTTGTTTTCTTCCCCATTTCCTACTCCCCCCTTTTTGTTTTTCCGATTCTCCGACATGACCGTCGACATATCCCTATCACAGTCATTTTCAGATCTGCAGAATGCAAAACCTTTTTCAAAACGTGTCAGCAGATATGAATCCTTTGCCCCATGTTTTGCCTGATGCATCCCATTTGCCGTTACCGTTTCGGTACCTGATCCGCCGAAGCCGCGCCCGGCAGAAACAGTGCCTCTTTCCGGGCACACATTTCATCGATCCGGGCGATGTACTGCTCTACGTCCTTTACGTTTTCGCAGCGCCGGGTCTGACCGTCGGCAAACACCCGCTTGGTGATGGCTCCCGCCCCTAAGGCCACGATGGACTGCAGTTCCTCCATAATCAGGATGTTATACAGTCCTTCCTTCCCGGGTTTGGCATAACCGATGTTTTCCATGTTTCCGGCGATGTTTTTCTGCCGGTACAGATAGTAAGGGTGCATGCCCAAGGATGCGGCGGTCCGGGCAGCAAGATCCATGTGAGCCGCGGAGTTTTCCATGACATACTGCTCGTACTGATCCCATTCGATGCGAAGTCTTGAGGATCGCTTGATGGCCAGGGAATGCACCGTCAGGTCATCCGGTCCTAAGGCCGCGATCTCTTTTAGCGTGTGGGCCACATCCTCTTCCGTCTCCTGGGGCAGGCCGATGATGATGTCCATGTTGATGCTGTCAAAACCGGCTTCCCGGGCCATGCGAAATCCCTCTTTTACCTGTTCGGGCGTGTGAGCCCGGCCGATAAGCTTTAAGGTTTCCGCCTTCATGGTCTGGGGATTGACGGAAATGCGGGTGACACCCTCTTCTTTCAGTACCGCCAGTTTTTCCGGCGTGATGGAATCCGGCCGGCCGGCCTCCACGGTCCACTCCAGCAGGACCGACAGATCCAGATGATCCTTTACCATTCGACAAAGCCGGCGCAGCTGTTGGGGATTTAAGGTGGTGGGGGTTCCACCGCCGACATAAACCGTGTCCAGGCGGCGTCCCTTCATGGCGCGGGCCGTCCAGCGGATTTCCGCTTCTACCGCAGTAAGATAATCATCCATGCGGCCGGTCCAGGCAGCCGCCGGATAGGAGGTAAAGGAACAGTACAGGCAGGTGGAGGGACAGAAGGGGATGCCGATGTAGAGGCTCCAGCCGTCTAAGGGTTCTCCCTGCATCTTTGAAAGCATGGACCGCTCCCTGTGGGCCACCTGGGTGATCAGGGCAATTTTCTCATCGGAAGCCAGGTATTTTTCCCGCATCAGATCTCGGATTTCTTCGTCCGAAGCGCCCTTTGCAAGCATGCCCATGGGAATCTTTCCCGGGCGCACGCCGTTTAAAGAACCCCAGGGAAGCGTGCGGCCGCTCTGGGCTGCATACATGCGATACAAAAGCCGTTTCAGGCGGTTTTTGGTCTCGATCCGGTCTGCGCCGGCGCAGTCGGTGATCCCCCTTACGCCGTCAGCAGTTTTTTCCACATGCCAGCTGTCTCCGGCATCCGTGCCATCTGCCGGGTCAGCACCTACGGCAGCGTCTTCCCGGGCTTCGGCATGGGCGGACTCCGCTAAGTCATCGCCGCCCTCAAAATCTGTCGGACGCATCAGGCCACCAAACACCTCCGCCGCATCGGCCCGCACCGTGTTAAGGAGCTTCCCGATACTATCTTTTTCGTCCCACAGCCGGGCATACAGCGCCTGATCCGTGTAGGCCACCAGAAGAAGCATGGTTTTCTCTTCTTCCATCCTGCAGACGTCATCCGCCGTCCGTCCGCCTTCCACGGCGGATGCAATGTCCGACGGATAAAACACCTGGGGCGTTTCGCGGGGGTAAAAGGCCTTTGTCAGGGCATAAATATCATATTCAAAATCCGCTTTGTTTAATCCGACTGCAATCATCCTGTATCCTCTGATTTCATTCCACCGAAAAGATTTGCTTTCTCACCGGTTTTCATTTCTCAAAAAAGAGTTTGCTTTCTCACTGATCTTCATTATAAATCAATACCAGTTCAAAGAAAACGGGCAGGCTGCCCGAACTCCGGCAACCTGCCCATCTATTTACTGTCTGTTCCCTCTGCGGGGACAAGTACTTATCCCGCCGTGCGCTCAATGTCTAATACATCGTCGATCTGCCGCAGTTTTTCGTTTAAACTGCGCAGTTCTTCCTTGCCGTGAGTCTTAAAGGAAATCGCCAGGGTCGCGACGCCGGTTTTACTGATGGAGGAATGAATCGACAGAATATCGATGCCGGCCTCCGTAAAGACCCGGGATACGTCCACCAGCATGCCGGTGCGGTTGTTGACGTAGATGCGCAGCTCTGTGCGGTACAGTTCGCCGCCGGTGGCATCCCCGTTTTCCCACTCCGCCTCGATCAGCCGCTGCTTGTCCTCATCCGACATGTTCACCACATTGACACAGTCGGTGCGGTGGATGGTGACGCCGCGGCCCCGGGTCACATAACCGATGATTTCATCCCCGGGCACCGGGCTGCAGCACTTGGAGAAACGCACGGACATGTCGTGCAGACCCCGGACCACGATCCCGCTGCCATGGGCGCGGATGGTGCCCTTCTGGGAGGAGGTCACGTCCCCTTCGATCTTCTGCTCTTCCAGAAGCGCCCGCCGCTCGGACATGGCCCGCAGGATATCTTCATCCGTCAGCACATCAGGATGATCCCGCAGGTAGCCTTCGTACAGCTTATTGACCACCTGGCCTTCTTTCAAGCCGCCGTGGCCCACCGTGGCCATGCAGTTGTCCCAGTCGTGGAAGCCGTAGCGATGCAGCACCCGGGCCTGGTATTCCGGCTTGTTCATCTCGGCGAAAGGCAGGTTGCGGGCTTTGGCGTAGGCCGCCACCAGTTCCTTGCCCCGGGTGATGTTTTCTTCCTTATCCTGGGCGCGGAACCACTGGTTGATCTTGGTGCGCGCCTGGGAGGATTTGACGATCTTCAGCCAGTCCCGGCTGGGGCCGCGGCTGTTCTGGGACGTCATAATCTCGATCTGATCGCCGTTCTGAATCTGGTAGTCAATGGGCACCAGACGCCCGTTCACCTTTGCCCCGATCATGCGGTTGCCCACCGCGGAGTGAATCAGGTAGGCAAAATCCACCGGTGTGGAACCCGCGGGCAGGTTTTTCACCTCGCCCTGGGGCGTAAAGCAGAACACGGTCTCGGAAAACAGGTTTAAGTCGCTCTTTAAGAGGCTGACAAACTCTTTGTTGTCCGTCATGTCCCGCTGCCACTCTAAGATCTGGCGCAGCCAGCTTAACTTGGCTTCTTCCTGGTTTACCGTGGCGCCTTCGCCGCTTTCCTTGTATTTCCAGTGGGCGGCAATACCGTATTCCGAGGTGCGGTGCATTTCCCAGGTACGGATCTGAATTTCAAAAGGCGTGCCGTTGGGCCCGATCAGCGTGGTGTGCAGCGACTGATACATGTTGGGCTTGGGCATGGCGATGTAGTCTTTAAACCGGCCCGGGATGGGGGTGTAGTGCTCGTGAATCACACCTAAAGCCGCGTAGCAGTCCCGCACCGTATCCACGATGATGCGGATGGCAAACAGATCGTAGATCTGGTCTAAGGTCTTGTTCTGCCCCACCATCTTTTTGTAGATGGAGAAGAAATGCTTGGCCCGGCCGTAGATTTCGGCGTGAATGCCGGCTTCTTTGATCTTTTCCGCCACTGCATCGGCTAAGGACTGGATGTATTCATCCCGCTCCTCCCGGCGCAGCGCCACAGATTCCACCAGATCGTAGTAGGCTTCCGGCTCCAGATACTTTAAGGACAGGTCATCCAGCTCGGTTTTCACCTTGCTGATACCTAAACGCTGAGCTAAGGGCGCATAGATTTCGATGGTCTCTCTGGCCTTTTCCTTCTGTTTTTCCGGCGACATGTACTGCAGAGTGCGCAGGTTGTGCAGCCGGTCGGCCAGCTTGATGATCAAAACGCGGATATCCTTGGCCATGGCCAAAAACATCTTGCGCAGGTTCTCGGCCTGCACTTCCACCTTGTCGGCATCGTAGGCCAGCTGGCCTAACTTGGTAACGCCGTCCACTAAGATGGCGATTTCATCGGAAAACTCCCGGCGCACGTCTTCCGTGGTCCAGTCGGTGTCTTCCACCACGTCGTGGAGAATACCGGCCACGATGGTCTCTTTGTCCAGCTCCAGATCCGCTAAGATCAGGGCAACACAAAGGGGATGGATGATGTAGGGCTCGCCGGAACGGCGGCGCTGATCCTTGTGGGCCTCCGTGGCCACCTGATAGGCCTTCTCAATGAGGGTGGTGTCCGTATTGGGATGGTAGCGGTTGATGCGCTCGATCAGCAGATGGTAAATCTCTTCCGGCTCGGAAAGGCGGCTGGTGTCCACGACACGGTCGCGGTTGATCTGAACCTTATGTTCCATGGATTCCATTTTCTGACGGGTCTCTTCCGACAGGCCCGTTGTTTTCGTCTCGGACACGGCTTTACCTCCTTTCCACGGTGCAGGTTCTTACCTGAATAAATAACCTTTAGAATTCTTTACAAATCCGCTCGATGGCCCGCTGGGTGTTTTCAAAGGTTCCGAAGGCGGTCAGTCGGAAATATCCTTCTCCGCTGGGACCGAATCCGCTGCCCGGTGTACCCACGATGCCAACGCGGTTTAACAGGGCGTCAAAGAAATCCCAGGAGGTCATGCCATCGGGGGTTTTCAGCCAGATGTAGGGGGCGTTTACGCCGCCGTACACGTTATAGCCGGCGGATTTTAAGCCTTCGTAGATGGTCTTGGCGTTGCGCATGTAATAGGCAACCTGGGCCTTGATTTCCTGCTGGCCCTGCTCCGTGAACACGGCTTCGCCGGCCCGCTGGATGATGTAGGGCGCACCGTTGAATTTGGTGCCGTGGCGGCGGGCCCACATATCCCGCAGGGAAACGCCGTCCCGCTCTAAGGCCTTGGGCACCACCGTGTAGCCTAAGCGCACACCGGTGAAGCCGGCGTTTTTCGAGAAGCTGCGGATTTCGATGGCGCAGGATTCGGCGCCGGCGCACTGATAGATGCTGTGGGGCACATCCGCTTCAGAGATATAGGCTTCATAGGCCGCGTCATAGATGATAACCGCGCCGGTGCGGTTGGCGTAATCCACCCACACCTGCAGCTGATCCTTGGTCAGCGTGGTTCCGGTGGGGTTGTTGGGAATGCACAGATAGATCATGTCCGGCGTCTTCTCGGGCAGCGCCGGAACGAAGCCGTTTTCCGCCGTGCAGGGCAGATAGACAATGTCGCTCCACTTGCCCGTGGCGGCGTCATAGGTACCGCAGCGGCCGGCAAGCACGTTGCTGTCCACGTAAACCGGATACACCGGGTCGGTAACCGAGATGATGGAATCAGCAGCGAACAGTTCCTGAATGGCGGAGGAATCGCTCTTCGCACCGTCCGAAACAAAGATTTCGTCCGCGGCGATGGATGTACCTAAGGGGGCGTACACCTTTTCGGCAATGGTTTCCCGAAGGAAGGCATAGCCTAAATCCGGCGCATAGCCGTGGAAGCTGTCCGCGCGGCCCATTTCCTCTGTGGCCTCGTGCATGGCGGCCAGGATGGAGGGCGCGATGGGCTGGGTGACGTCGCCAATGCCTAAGCGGATCAGATCCGCTTGGGGATGGGCAGCGCTGTAGGCGTTCACCCGGCGGGCGATGTCGGAAAACAGATAGCTTCCGGGCAGTTTCTGAAAGTTTGCATTTACGTGTGCCATAATTCTTTTCCTTTTCTTTTTAAAACCTATTGTCCATAATCGCGGCGAGGGCGGTGGGTCTTTATACCGGTCAGGCGACCGCGTCATGATAACAAGCGCTTGCGCTTGTTATACTCTAATCGCGATGAGGACGGTGGGCATTTACGCACACCGGCCGACCGCGTATGAAAGCAAGCGCTTTGACTTACGCCGGATCGCAGATGGAAAGCACGTCTTCCAACTCCAGTGTTCCGCCGAACATGGCCATGGCGCTGCCGATGGTGACATCGATTCTGCCCTGGGTCAGATTGCGCACCCGCTGCAGATCCGAAAGCGTTCCGATGCCCCCGGCATAAACCACAGGGCGGCCTTCATAGGAGGCCAGAAGACGCAGCAGTTCTTCGTCGGCGCCGGCCTGATGCCCTTCCACGTCCGTGGCGTGAATCAGATATTCGTCGCACCAGGGCTCCAGGGAGCGCAGCAATTCGCAGGTGACGGTTTCATTGGCCGTTTTCTGCCAGCGGTCGGTCATAATGGAAAAACCGGCCTCTGTTTTCCGGCAGGACAGATCCAAAACGATGTGTCTGGGATCCACCGTCTCTGCCAGACGTTTCAGACGTTCATAATCCAGCTGTCCGTCGTGAAACACAAAGGAGGTGACGATCACGTGGGACGCGCCGGCGGCGATCCATTCCGCCGCGTTTTCATCCGTCACGCCGCCGCCCACCATCAGGCCGCCGGGCCAGGCCGAAAGGGCTTCCCTTGCCTGGGCGCGGGTCTTTTCATACAGTTCGCTGGTGCGGGCGTTTAAGAGGATCACGTGTCCGCCCCGCAGATTGTGTTCACGGTACAGGCGGGCGTAATCAGAAGCGGAACGGGCCGAGACAAAGTTTTCCTTTGCCGTGGCGTTTTCATCCCGCAGGCTGGCACCCACGATCTGTTTCACCTGTCCGTTATGAATATCAATGCAGGGGCGAAAGCGCATAAAACCTCCAATAAGCAAGCTTGCACCGCCGCTTTCTGCTCGTCCGCGCATGGCTCATTGCTTACGTGCAAAAGTACGAAAGAGTATGCCCCGTTTCGGAGCATACTCTTACGATGATTCGGTGCGCACTCTCCTGTTCCTGTTTCAGCGAAGCCGTCCGTCTTCCCTCCGAAGAAGGTCCGGCTTCCGTCCGGCCGGCCGGGTTTAAATGAACAGACTGGTCCGCGAATGGTTCACATTTATTCGTCCACGCTGTAGTTTGGCGCTTCCTTTGTAATATGAATATCGTGAGGATGGGATTCCTTTAAGGAGGCGGCAGAGATCTTTACGAACTGACCGCGTTCCTGCAGTTCCGGAATGGTCTGGCAGCCGCAGTAGCCCATACCGCTGCGGATACCGCCCACCAGCTGGAAGATGGTGTCTTCCACGGAACCCTTGTAGGCCACACGGCCTTCCACGCCTTCGGGAACCAGTTTGCGGGCACCTTCCTGGAAGTAACGGTCTTTGCTGCCGTTTTCCATGGCGGCGATGGAGCCCATGCCACGATATACTTTGTATTTACGGCCCTGATACAGCTCGAAACTACCGGGGGCTTCATCACAGCCTGCAAACATGGAACCCATCATGCAGACGCTGCCGCCGGCGGCTAAGGCTTTGGTCATGTCGCCGGAATACTTGATGCCGCCGTCCGCGATGACCGGAATGTCGAATTCCCTGGCCACTTCGTAACAGTCCATAATCGCAGAAATCTGCGGTACGCCGATACCGGCCACCACACGGGTGGTGCAGATGGAACCCGGTCCGATACCCACCTTGATGGCATCCGCACCGGCTTCGATCAGTGCGCGGGCCGCTTCGCCGGTGGCGATGTTGCCGGCAATGACCTGAAGGTCGGGATAAGCGGCTTTGATCTTCTTCACCGCTTCGATGATGTTGCGGGAATGTCCGTGGGCACTGTCTACCACCACCACGTCCACGTGGGCTGCCATCAGAGCTTCGATGCGCTCCATCATGTTGGCAGTAAGTCCCACGCCGGCGCCGCACAGCAACCGGCCCTGGGCGTCCTTTGCGGACAGGGGATACTTGATCTGCTTTTCAATGTCCTTAATGGTGATCAGGCCGCGCAGGTTGAAGTTTTCATCCACGATGGGAAGCTTTTCCTTGCGGGCTCTGCCCAGGATGGTTTTCGCCTCTTCTAAGGTGATGCCCTCCCGCGCCGTGACCAGCTGGTCACTGGGGGTCATGGCTTCTTTAATCTTCTTGGAAAAATCGGTTTCGAACTTGAGGTCGCGGTTGGTGATGATGCCCACGAGACGGCCGTTCTTGCCGTCTTCGGTGATCGGCACGCCGGAGATGCGGAACTTGCCCATCAGCTCGTCTGCGTCCTGCAGGGTGTGATCAGGCGTTAAAGAGAAGGGCTCGGTGATGACGCCGTTTTCGGAGCGCGTGACCTTATCGACTTCTTCGGCCTGCTGCTCAATGGTCATGTTTTTGTGGATAATGCCGATGCCGCCCTGACGCGCCATGGCGATGGCCATGCGATGCTCGGTTACGGTGTCCATAGCGGCACTCATCATGGGGATGTTTAAGAGAATGTTCTTCGTCAGACGGGTGCGAAGATCGATCATGTTGGGGGTGACTTCCGAATACTGAGGAACAAGTAGAACGTCGTCAAAAGTGATCCCTTCACCAATAATTTTACCCATGTAATTCCTCCGATTCCTGAATACTGAAAAATGGTTTTAGCAATTGTATCAGCAACCGCCCGCACTGTCAACGCACAGGCCACCGAAATACACGTTCTTTTTGGCGGATGCTTTGTAGAATCCGTCACTCGTCTTTGGGAATGTCGTCCCGGAAAAAACCGGCAAGGATGTCAAAGACCACCCAGATCGCACCGGCAGCCGTCGTGGAGAAAAAGATTTTAACCACAGCTGTTATGAGAAGACTGCTGGTCAGCGTTCCCTCGGTAAACGCCCAGTAGAGCGTCCGCAGCGGGCGGAACAGCAGCCAATAGCCTCCAAAATAGATTGCCAGCAGAACGCCGAGGGCTCCTAAAAGCACGGCGATTGCTTTTTTTACACGAGTTTTCATAACGCTTTATCCTGCGGAAAGCCTTCGAATGAGGCATCGGCCGAAACCTGAATTAATGAATATCCTTACCGTCCGAACCGATCCCGGAACAGTTGTTATAAATTTATCATGGAGAGGGTGAAAAAGCAACCGGATCAAAGCCAGAACAGGCCAAAAAGACCGATGGCGAAAGCAGCCGCCGCACCGGCGATCACGTCCCGGATAAAATGCAGTCCGGACAGGATGCGAAGGGTCCCCAAAACTGCCGCCAGCAGAAGAAACACAACTCCCAGCGGCGGAAAAACCCGAAGAAACACCATGGCGATAAGCACACCGCTGAAGGTATGCCGGCTGGGAAAACTGCGGCCGGGCACGTTCCTCTCCTGCAGGGGTTCGATGTGGTAGACCTCACAGGGCCGAGGACGGTCTAAAAGGTATCTGAAAACCGAGACCACCGCAAAGCCGACGGCCGGAACCAGAAAGCACCTCCACAGAAGACTGCCTTCCTTCAGGATCAAAAGGACCACCACAAGCACCCCGTAGGATGCGGCAAACAGGCCCGTCAGACCACGCATGCACAAAACCGCGGCCCGCTCGCGGCGCACATCGGCGCGAAACCAGGCGAGAGAACGCCGGTACAGTTCTTCTGTCATAAAACCTCCGGAAGCAATTCCGATCACAGCAGGCAGCCGACTGCCCGTTTTCTGTGAAAATATCTGAAAGAAAAACCCCGTATCAGATACGGGGCTTTATGTACTATGGTCACCGGTATGACGTTTTCTGATGCTGCAAAGGCATTCTGACGCGGCTAAGCATTTTGCCGCAGCAGACGCAGCCGGTTCTTTTTCGGCATTCGTCACACATCCGAAAGGAGTCCTGCGATGGTGGCTTCCACTTCTTCCACAGGTTCTTTAAGGACAAATGCCATTTCTTCATATAATTTACGCCCGGCAACCGCCAGCGCCTTTTCATCCTGGGACATGACTTTTTTGCCGGCTTCCATGCGCTTTCTGCGGCGCACAAAGACGGTTTTGACGATGCGTGCCAGCTCCATGGGTTCAAAGGCCGCAATGTGCTCTTTGTACACTTCGGCCATCTGCCGCTCGTTGGCCGCCTCTAAGATTTCCAGCCCACTGATGTCGCTTTCGATCTTTGAAACGTCTTCCGGCGTAATGACATCGCGGATACGCTGTTTCGCGCCGTCCACCGGCGTGATCACCTGGCTTCCGCTTTGAAAGACGGGTTCAAGCAGATAATAAAGACGTTCGCTTCCCTTTCCCGAAAGCGCCCGTTCTTCGATGGACTTCACGCGGCACACGCCGCTGCTTTCATGCATGATGTAAGATCCGACCTCGTATTGCTCCATATTTACCTCATTGACGCGTTGCCGGAGTTCGGTGGAGCTTCTCCTTTGCAAATCTTTCCTGCGCCTTTTTCTCATAATGCAGATATATTATACTACATTGTCCAAAAAATTAACAGTATTTTTTAAAAAAAACTATTTACAAAGGAGCGATGATAGGATAGTATATTAATTTTTACCCCAGTTTTTCAATGACTGCCCGGACAAAATCATAGGTGCGGGCCGCGGAAGACACGGAGAGCCTCTCCTTGGGGGTGTGGATGTCCCACATGTCCGGTCCGATGGAAACCGCGTCCAGATCCGGGATTTTTCCGGCTAAAATGCCGCATTCCAGGCCGGCATGGATGGCTTCCACCTTCATTTCCTTTCCGGTTATCTGCCGATAGGTGTCGCACAGCAGCGGACGCAGCACAGAGTCGGCCCGGTATTCCCAGGCGGGATAGCGGCTGCGGAGGTCGAAATCCGCCCCCAGGCTTTCGGCCGTCAGTTTCATGCCAGAGCACAGGGCGTCAAAGGCGCTGGTTACGGAACTGCGGGGTGCATAGGACAGGCAGAGAGCCTGTTCTTCCGTCTTTAAAATGCCCAGATTTAAGGAAGTTTCCACCAGCCCGGGGATACGGTCGCTCATGCGCACCACCCCGTTGGGCAGGGAAAGTAAAAGAGCCAAAGCGCCCTTGGTGCAGGCTTCGGTCATGGGAAGCATTTCCGTTTCAGCAACCGCTGTGCGCACCCGGAGATCCGGATCGGAAACCGCGTATTCCCCTGCCGCCTGGGCACCAAAACCTGCCACAGCGCCGCAGAACGCTTCTTCACTGCCCTTGGGCACAGCCACCAGGGCCCGGGCGTCCCGGGGAATGGCGTTATCCTTTTCACCGCCTTCGATGGAAATCAGGCGAGCCGCTGCGCCATCCTGCATGGTCTGCACCAGCAGACGGGCCAAAAGCAGAGGACCGTTGGCGCCGCCTTTGTGGATCTCGCCGCCGGAATGACCGCCGGAAAGATTCTCCACCGCGACCTGAAGAATCGTTCCTTCCATCTCCTGCCGCTGTAAAGGCAGGCTGATGTCAATCCGGCCGCCGCCGGCGCAGCTGGAAAGGAGAATGCCCTCATCCTCGGAATCCAGATTCAGCAGACGATGGCCCTTTAACACCGAGGTGTCCAGACCGGCCGCGCCTTCCATGCCCACCTCTTCCGAAACGGTAAATACGCATTCCAGACGGGGACAGCGCAGGGTTTCGTCCGCCAGAAGCGCCAGCATGTAGGCCACCGCAATGCCGTCGTCGCCGCCTAAGGTGGTTCCTGTGGCAGACAGCAGATCCCCTTCCAGCACCAGGTCTAATCCCTCAGTTTCCATGTCCTTTTTGCAGTCCGCTTCCTTCTCACAGACCATATCCATATGGCCCTGAAGAATCAGAGGTTCTTTCGTTTCGCAACCTGCGGAGGCCTCCCGGATCATCACCACGTTGTACAGATCATCCTGTACGTAAAACAGACCGTGGGCCTTTGCAAAGTCCACCAGATAATCGCTGATGGCTTTTTCATGGTAGGACGGCCGGGGAATGGCCGCAATTTCTTTAAAATACCGGAAAACGCTTTCCGGCTGTAATGTTTCCAATGTCATATACTCTCCTTTTTCGGGTGGCTGGGTGATCGTTTCCCGCAAGCCATGCTCGACAGATTCGGGCAGGAGATTACTCCCCTGCCCGAAAATCCTCTTATATTCAGTGCCGTTTTACTTTCCTTCGTAGGTTACTACGGCGTCCACGTCGTACTTTGCCAGCTTATCCCTGCCCTTTAAGCCTGCCAGCTCCATAAGGAAGATGATCTTGACCACTTCGCCGCCCAGTTCTTCCACCAGTTTCGCGGAAGCTTCGATGGTGCCGCCGGTGGCGATCAGATCGTCCACAATGACCACCTTCTGGCCCGGCTTGATGGAATCGGTGTGCATTTCCACCGTGGCGGAACCGTACTCCAGATCGTATGACTGCTCGATGGTTTCTCTGGGCAGCTTGCCCTTTTTGCGCACTAAGACGAAGGGCTTGTGCAGGGCGTAGGCAATGGGCGCGCCCATGATGAATCCGCGGGATTCGGCGCCGCAGATCACATCGCATTCCACGCCGTCTAAAAGCTTGATCATCTCATCGATGGCCAGATGAAAGCCGTCCGCGTCCTGCAGAACGCTGGTGATGTCCCGGAAAATAATGCCCGGCTCCGGGAAATCCGGAATGCTCATGATGTAATCTTCCACCCGTTTCATGAAAACTCCCCTCTTGCTTGTCAATAAATACGATAAATGTCAGAAGTGGCGCAAATGGCATACACTTGCTAATAAACTATACCACAAACGCCGCAAGAAGAACATACTGAATTGTGTTCGACGATTGCGGGGGACGATTGCGGGTAAGCCCATAAACATCAGGCGTCTGATTACTATTCTGACAGCATTATCTGATCAAATCAATTTTACTCTTTCAAGAGAGCTGCCATCCTCAAATACCAGTTCGTATTCGCAAGAAGAATTCAGTATATAAATAAAAGGTTCTTCTGATAAAACCGGAATGACTTCCATCCCTTTTTTGCCATAAGTCAGCAGTTCCCTAACCTGACCAACGTTCGAAGAGATCAAAACTTCTTCTTTTTTTGTCAGAGGATACCTGTAATGATGCACACCCTCGGAAAAATCTCCTCTTTTAAAAAGAGAATAAGTGTCAAAAAAACCATAAGGACGATGCCAGATCTCCCATTTAATAAGTTGTTCTGCATAGTAAGGCACATCTGGAAAACAAAGCAACACCATGGTGTTTCGGTTTGACGTCATCTCCATCCGAATTACATAAGCGCCACCGTTTGATTCTTTTGCTAATTCTTCCCGAACATAATTTACCACATCTTCAGTTTTTTTGCCGTGCCTGCTTTGCCTGTAATAATATAAGGGAAATGTTGCTACAATAGAAATAAGGATTAGTAATATGACGATCCGTATCTCACTTGAAATAAGCAAGCTGTTTTTTTGACGATTCACGATCACACCACCGTATTATTAACCAGAACAATTACCGAATTCCCTCCTACCCGGATCTCAACACCAATCGGCACATCATGCTGCCAATACATATCTGACAGATTTCCTGCGTATTCTGCATACGCCGGTCCCGTAGAAGTTTCGTACTGTTTACGTATAATGGCGGCGCCAATTCCTGCATTGTCAAGTAATATCCCCACATTGTTAATTCTATCGAATGAATTATTGTAAATAGTATAGGAAAAACCAGAAACATTAATTGTTCCAATACACCCTGTAACCCACACCATAAGGGTTGATGTATACGTCGTACCCGTTTCGCCATATGCAGGAGAGCTGGTTGTATTCTGCCACTGCTTATGATAAACAAGACCGGTAACACCTTTAGTCGTTTCAAAATATGTTATTCTTGACAAATCATCGATATCTCGTGAACACGTATAGGAAATCTTCACATTCTCATACTGATCAGGTGTTTTCTGACAATCCACCTTCAAAAGTTTATTCCTGTACTCAGGGAAATACTTTAAGCCCAGATCAAGAATACTGCTATCTGTATAAGAGCTATTCACTTCAGAGAGGGAATCCATCCCCTTTGCCTGAGTCTGCATAGATACACAAAGAGATAAAATGACTACAATTGCAAAAGACATCACACGTTTTGCATTATTCATCGTTTCCTCCGTATCTGATGTTTCCTTTTTACCCCCAGCCCAAATATCAGCAGTTTGAATATATATTCGTTATAACATATCTTCAGATATTTGTCCTTGATGACCAATGATGTTTTGGAGACCCGGCTCAGGAATTATTCTCATACAGAAGATTGGATCAGTCGATGGCTGGAGGATGGATTTCCTCCGGCCCCAAATAGTATTCTGTCTTGTCGTGGATTCGATACGGAACCGGATCATTGTCTCCTGTGCGCTCATCTGACGCCACCGCGTCATAGATTAACCGATCGCCCTGGATCGTAAAATAATACTTACAAACGGGAAATGCCGGGTCAATCTCTCCCTCTGCGGTCTCCACAAACGTTGATAAAACAACCTTGTTATCGCCTTCTCTCTCGTACGTCCCTGTCATATTGTGAAATGTGTCATAATGCCAGGAAAAATGAGTGTCATCAAAGAAAATAAGTATAAATCCCGATTTGTTGTCCTCTTCATCCGGATGCCACACACCAATCAGTTGATCAATTTTCTTCTGCCCGCATGCAGAGCAAAACATCACAAACAAAAGAATTCCGGCTGCAAAAAAGATTGCGCGATGATTTGTTTTTTTCATTGGTAATATGTCACCCCCTGTGAATAATGAAAGTCAGGCCCATAGTTGGGTGAGTGCAGATAAAGTCCCGCATCGTTCCATTTGGATAAAAACCTGGTTGGATAGGCTCCTGTTGAACTGTAAGCAGCTACGATAGCAGAATGCTCACCGCTGTTATATCCCACCTTGCGATTCGTGCCAATCGATGATGCCGTATAACTCCCGTCGCCCCAATACGCTGCTTCATAAGGATGATATATCCAGTAGATGTTTGTGTTTGTGTTCTGCGAATACCAAGCAAAAGAATGGCAATCATAATGTCTGGTAGAACTCGACACCCTGTATGCGTTCGGAAACAAATAATCCATGTAACCATCCAATCCGCTGATTTCCGATGCTGTCATCTCCTGAATAATGTGAGCATACACTCCCGTACCATTGGGCGTAGTGAAAAAAACACCTTCATTTAAAATCACAAACGGTGAGATGCTTGCAATGCTCGCCATATATTCATCCGGGAAACTCAGATCTGGATTCTTTAGATAATTACAAACGCCGTCTTCAAAACTGCTAAACTTTTCTCTGTGTTCCTCTTTATAACTGACATTTTTGGAATACGTCTCCTTAAATCTTTGAAACAGCTCTGCGTCTTCCCTCGCATAACCCTCTTCATTAAATTGATCCATAATAAGAATCTCAGCAAGAACAGGTCTTAAATTCTCCACAAAACTATTATCAACATCATATCCGAGATTCTCATATGTTTCTACTAACACCGGCAGGCAATCATCCCTCTGATAAAGTTCACTATAGACATTAAAATCTTCACGAAACACCTTGATCGCAGTCTGACATGTATCATATACCATGAATTGCATCAAGAAGGGATTGTCAAGGATCGTATTCACTAATGTCCTTGTGGATAGATGGGCCAACTGATCGGATGGAATTTGAGATGCTAATATCATCTCCTCCGTTGTCTGCAATTCTTTCCATTCTGCGGAGTCTGGGGTAATCATAAAACTGTAAACCTCCTTATCCGCACGAGAAGAATCTGCCTTCGTATTTAGACTAAAAATCGTGCAACCCAAAAGAACGCAAATCAATAACAAGAACAACTGTCTCTTTAAATACTTCACTACGCACCTCGCTTTCAAAAAATATGTCATTCACATTTCAATTGATTTACGCAGTCACATCACCTTCCTTTCAGAATGCCTCTATCAAAGATGCGCAATACACATTCTCGACACTAGAACAGTGAGTCAGAATCATTGTCTCCGGAGCACTCGCCCAACATCTACGCGTAATAGATTAACTGATTGTCCTAAACTGATTCCCTTTTATTAACAGCATGTCTCATTTGAAAACAAAAGTGTCTTTAGCTTATATTTTAGTTATACAATATAAACCAATTGATTGCAATTGTGTCTTAAATTTTAGTAGCCATAACTGATCGCAGTCCCGCACAACTCCTTTGCTGTCTACAGGATCGTTGCGGTATACTTTTGAAATCATGATATGTAATGACCTTTGTCAAAGAGTCTTTATGAACGATCCCCTCACCGGTAGCCTGACTAGGGAGAACAGCGAAAGAAAAGAAAAAATCCCCCGCTTCCGCGCCGTCTTTCCGGACGCAGAGGTGGAGGAATTCTTTTCGGACAACCGCAGGAAGAAAAAAATCGGCGGCAAGTATATGCGGATAGTAACATCACACCCGGTATTTCCAGATGCACTGTAAGGCTCTTACACCGTCCTTAAAGCCGATCTTCTTGCCTTCCTCGTTGCTGCGGGGATAATAGGAAATCGGCACTTCCATGATTTTGATCTTTTTCTTTGACAGCTTGCCAGTGATTTCCGGTTCAAAGCCGAAACGGTTTTCCTCGATATCAATGGACTGGATCACATCCCGGCGGAAGCACTTGTAACAGGTTTCCATATCCGTCAGGTGCTGTCTTGTCATGATGTTGGAAAGCATGGTCAGGCCCTTGTTGGCTAAGCGGTTGGCCAGATAGCCCTTGGCCTTCTGATTTAAGAAGCGGGATCCGTACACCACCAGGGCCTTCTTCTCGAAAACGGGCTCCACCACCAGGGGATACTCGTTGGGATCGTATTCCAAGTCTGCATCCTGAATGATGACAGCATAGCCGGTGGCCGCGGCAAAACCGGTGCGTAAGGCGCCGCCCTTGCCAGTGTTCTGCTCGTGGTAGATAACCTTATCCACCATGGGTTCCACCTGTTCTTTTAGAACTTCCCGGGTGCCGTCCGTGGACATGTCGTCCACCACGATGATCTCCTTGTGCTCGATGGGCGCTTCCTTCACCCGGCGGATGATTTCCACGATGCTGTCCTTCTCATTATAGCAGGGAATCACAATGCTTAATACTTTTTCGTTTGCCATAAAGGCCTCCTTTTTGCTGCCCCAAAGCGCACCTGGCGATTTCGGGCTTACAACTGTATTGTCTGCCGTTGCAGCTGCGTTCATGCCGCAGTTTTATTTCCCTGCCAGCATGGCTTCCTGCCGTGTCAGGGCCAGATCGTGTTCGGTCATCAGGCGCACCAGTTCTTCGTAACTGGTTTTCTGGGGATTCCAGCCCAGTTTCGTGCGGGCCTTGGTGGGATCACCCCACAGATCCACCACGTCCGTAGGCCGATAGAAGGCGGGGCTGACCGCCACCACCACCTGGCCGTTGGCCTTGTTAATGCCCTTTTCGTCCACGCCGCTGCCCTGCCACTCGATGTCGATGCCGGCGTGCTTGAAGGCCAGTTCGGCAAATTCCCGCACCGTGTGCTGGACGCCGGTGGCGATGACGTAATCGTCCGGCTCGTCCTGCTGCAGGATCAGCCACATGCACTCCACGTAATCCTTGGCATAGCCCCAGTCCCGCTTGGAATCCAGGTTGCCCAGGTACACCGTATCCTGCAGACCGCAGGCAATGCGGGCCGCCGCTAAGGTGATCTTTCGGGTGACGAAGGTCTCCCCCCGGCGCTCGGATTCATGGTTGAACAGAATGCCGTTGGCGGCAAACTGACCGTAGGCATCCCGGTACTGGCGCATCATCCAGAAGCCGTACTGCTTGGCCACCGCGTAGGGGCTGTAAGGATGGAAGGGGGTGTTTTCGTTCTGGGGAACCTCTTCCACCTTGCCGTACAGTTCGGAGGTGGACGCCTGATAAATACGGCAGGTTTTGTCCATGCCCAGGGTATGCACCGCGTCTAGGATGCGAAGCACGCCCAAAGCGTCCACGTCGCCGGAATACAGGGGCACGTCAAAGCTGTTCTGCACGTGAGACTGGGCGGCCAGATTGTAGATTTCGTCCGGGCGCACCTGGGAAATGATGCGGAACAGGGCGTTGGAATCCGTCATATCCCCGTCGTGCAGGGTAATGCTTTTCGCGGCGATCAGATGATCGATCCGCTGGGTATTGGATACGGAGGAGCGGCGGGTGATGCCGTGCACCTCATATCCCTTTTCCAGCAGAAACTCTGCCAGATAACTTCCGTCCTGTCCCGTAATGCCGGTGATCAGTGCCTTCTTTGCCATGCTGTTCTCCTTTTACTGTTCCATATCCGCGATCATATCCGCGATGGTCTGTGAAAACGGAATCTGCGGCGCAAAACCGCAGTATTTTTCAATTTTCTCATATGAACCGATCACCCTGCGGTTTTCCTTGGGCCGCACAAAAGCCGGATCGGTTCTGCAGGTAACGGTCATCCCCGTCTGCCGGGCAATCTCGGAAACGACCTCTGAAAGCTGCACGCCCTGTCCCGAGCAGATGTTGTACACTTCCCCGGGCATGCCCTGTAAAAGCAGCAGCCGGTAAGCTTTCACCACATCCCGCACGTCTGTAAAGTCCCGGATCACCGTAAGGTCGCCCGTTGTGATTTCTCCGGCGGTCTTTCCCTGATCTTTCAGATCTAAGATGCGCCGGATAAAACCGGGCACCACAAACCGGGTATCCTGCCCCGGCCCGATGTGGTTGAAGGATCGGGTCAGAACGATGTCCATCCCGTAGTGTTCCACAAACAGCCGGCTTAGGTGCTCCTGGGAAATGCGGGCCGCGGCATAGGGATTCTGGGGCGTGATGGCCCGCTGCTCCGAAAGGGGCAGATCCTCCGGGCGCACCTCTCCATACACTTCCGACGAGCCCACCGACAGAATGCGGCACTGTAAGCCCAGGCGGCGGATTCCCTCGCAGAGGTTTAAAAAGATGCCCGTATTGTTCTGAAAGCTTTCCGAAGGATGCTCCCAGCTGTAGGCCACGCTGGAAAAAGCCGCCAGGTGAAGCACGGCGTCCGGCCGAAAATCTGCCAGGATCTCCTCTAACGCCTTCGCGTCCAGCAGGTTTGTGGCCGCAAAAGAAGCCCGCACCCCGCCCTCTTGGGGAAGGGGAAACTGCGGCGGGCGGATGTCGATGCCCAGCACCTGGCAGTCGGTTTCTTCGGCCAGAAGCTCATTTAGAAAATGCCGCCCCACAAAGCCGGAAAAACCCGTCACAAGGATTCGTTTCATGCTTTCTTCTCCAGAAAGATTTTACGGGTGACGAAGTTGTACACCATAACGATACCGGTGGCGCCCACCTTGGCGAGCAGGTTCATCCACTTGATGGGAAGCCAGCCTGACAGCCAGCTCCAGTGCATGTAAATGCCGTCGATGCACACGTAAAGGATCACTTCGTTTAAAAGCAGGCCAAAGGCGCTTAAAATCACGAAAGTGATAAACTCCCGGGTCTTCGAGATGTCGTCCCGGGACTCGAAGACGAAGTGCATGCTTAAGATGTAGTTGAATGTGACCGAGATCACAAAGCCGAAAAAGCCGGCGATCATGTAGTGGACGCCCAGCACGTTGCAGAGCAGGGTGTACACACCCATGTCCACGAAAAAGCTTAAAAAACCCACCACGCCGAACCGCAGGATCTGCTGGATCAGGGTCGGCTTTTTGTTCTGCTGCGTTTCTTCTGTACCTGCCATAAAAAGGCTCCTTTTTCTGTCGTGTCGTTCACCGGGCAGATTTAAGGGCATCGATCTGCCGCTTTTGGCACCGTTTTCATGCTGCATGTCTGCCGCGTATGAGCTGCGCCCGGCTTTTATTTCGCCCGAAGACGGATGCCCGCTAAGCGCACAATGGTCTTTAAGTAACTGATGATATAGGGAATCAGCTGCCGTTTGGACTCACCGAACATACGCTTGGAAAAGGTAATGGGCACCTCGCCCACCGCCAGTTTCTTCCCCGGGCGGTTCAGCTTCAGTTTCAGAAGCACTTCCTCCAGCACGTCGTAATTGCGGCATTCCAAGGACACCTTCTTTAACTCCGCCGTGTGATACATCCGGTAGTCCGTGGACAGATCCTTCGCCGCTACGCCGATCACCAGGCCATAGGCAAAGTTCAGCATGTGGGACATGATCTTCGAGGACAGGGCGTCGTTGGAGACGCCGCCGGCCGTGTAACGGGAGCCGATAACCACGTCGCAGTGTTCCTTCGTGAACTTTTCATAGATCGCCGGAATGTATTTCGGCGGGTGAGACCCGTCCGCGTCCAGGATCAGGAACTTGTCTTCCTTTGCCTCAGCGATGGCCGTGCGGAAGGCGCCGCCAAACCCCGGTTCCCTCTGGTTGACGTAGCGGGCGCCGTTTTCGGCGCACACCGCCGGCGTGTCGTCCTGGGTCACCTCGGTATCCACGATCAGAAGTTCGTAGGGTTCACCGCATTTTTCCACCTCCCGGCGGATTTCCGGGAGAAGTACCTTTAAATTTTCCGCTTCTTTATAGGCCAGAAGCACCACACTGATTCCCATTTATTCCTCCACAAGAAACGACATCAGGCTCTTTAAGTCCTCTTCGTCCTTCGCCGCCACTTCGCCGCTGCGGATAAAATCCGCATCCGGGGTCAGGGCTGCAAAAACATAGCGGGACAGCTGGGACTTCAGGTTTAAGACATCCCCCTCCTTCGTCGTAAAAAGCACCTCGCCGCCGCATGACGCGCATGCCTTTAAGAAATCGGCATAATGGATTCCTTCCTTCAGTTTCATCTGTCGCCCCTTTCCACAGAAGTTCTGTTGTCTGAACCGCGTAATCTCTTCGGCTTTGCATATCCGCTGTTTTCAGTTACCGATTCATCCCCTGTAACCGTAAAACCGGCGAAGCATCACAGCAAAGACCCGGCGCGCGTTGCGTAAGAGCACCGGACGGGTAACACGTCCCTCCCGCACCGCTTCGGCCAGCTTTCCGCTGATGCTTCCGTCGTTTTCGCCGGGTGTCAGCCAGGAAATGCCCGCATTTGCCGCATCCACAATATCTACTGTATCATAGCTGTTCCAGTCTGTCATGGCAAATCCGTCAAATCCGTAATCCTGTCGGAAAATCCCGTCCATCAGGATGGAATCACAGCCGCACATGCTGCCGTTTAAGGCATTGTACCCGGTCATGATGGTGTCCGGCTTTTCTTCCCGGATGAGGATGGCAAAAGCCCGCAGATAGATTTCCCGCAGGGCGCGTTCCGGCACCAGGGAGTGATTGCGCTTGCGGGCCGTTTCACAGTTGTTGCAGGCCACGTGCTTGACGCTGTCGGAAATGCCGGCTTTATGAAGGCCGCGCACCTGGGAAGCCGCCATCAGACCGGCCAACAGCGGATCTTCGGAAAAGTACTCCGGCTGGCGGCCGTTTAAAGGCGCGCGGTGGATGTTCATGGCCGTAGCCAGAATCATCTGGATATCGTTCTCTGCGGCCTCCTCGCCGATGACGCGTCCCACATCCTCGGCTAAGCTCCGGTTCCAGGTCTGGCAGACCACGACGCTGGTGGGCATGCCGATGTTTGCTTTATGCAGGTTGACGCCGCTGTTGCCGTCGGCACACACATACTGCGGCACACCCAGCTCCTTGCACGGCGCCATGCGGCCGGCTTCTCCTTTGCCTTCCATCGACCAGCCATGGCCGTACATGACGTTGAAGCGGGCAAGCTGCTCGTCTGTAAACTGCGCCGTAAAGGCATCCAGAAGCGCAGGGTCTTCTTTCAGCTGCGCCCAGGTGACAGGGGTTTCCGTTGCAGGGATCGCCGCCGCACCGGCCGCTTCCGCCAGCGTTTCCGGCAGGGGACGCAGCCGTTCTGTGGTCAGAAGCAGGTGATCTTCTTCCTGTTCGCCCAGTGTTTTGGTCAGTGATCCCTCCGGTTCGGTCTTGCCGGATTTTTTAGAAATCTTTTCGAATTCCACCGGCGCCGGAATACGGTACTCATACTGGGAAAGCACCTTCTCCTTCGCCGTGAACGCGCCGATTTTAACGGCATCCCGCACGTTGTCGCCGGCATAGAAAACATATTCGCCGGCGGAAAGCACCCAGGCATTGCGCAGCTCATCCCAGGTCCCCAGGTGATCTTCGGGGATGGAAATCAGCAGTTCTTCCGCTTCTCCCGGAGCCAGCTCCCCTGTCTTGGCAAAGCCGGCAAGAATCCGCGCCGGCTGCTCCTGCAGCGTTTCCGGCAATGCCGCGTAAATCTGCGCCACGGCTTTGCCCGGCCGGCTGCCGGTATTGGTAACCGTCAGCTTCACGGACGCGAAACCGTCCCCGTCATCTTTCGTCAGTACAGCGTTCTGTGAGAATGTCGTGTAGGACAGACCCCAGCCAAAGGGAAATGCCACTTCCCGGCCAAAGGTTTCATAGTAGCGGTATCCGACGTAGATGCCCTCTTCATAGCAGGTCTGCGCCCATATTCTGTCATCGGCGCGGATCACTTCGCCGGCGTAGAAATTGGCATTGGCCGGATTGTCCATGTAAGTCCATGTCCAGCTGTCCGACAGATGTCCGCTGGGATTGACGCGGCCGTCCAGCACCGCCAGCGTCGCTTCCGCGGCGGACTGACCGGCAAGACCGGTGTAAAGCACGGCATCCACGTGATAGGTTCTGACCCAGCGCATGTCGATGGGATAGCCGGTATTGACCAGCACCAGGGTATGTGCAAATTCCTTTGAAATCCGCTCCAGCAGCGCCTCTTCCTCCGGGGTCAGATAGTATTCTCCCGGCACCGGCCGGCAGTCGATATTTTCACCGGTTCCCCGGGTGATGATCAGAATGCCCAGATCCGTGGCTTCCCGCGCTTTCTGGAAGATCTCATCCGAAGGCATGGCATTGACCGGCAGACGATAGAATGCGTCCAGTTCCGGCAGCGTCACAAAATCCGAGGCTTCCGCGATGGCGTCCCGGAGTGTGCGCATAAAACGGGGATTGATCTTTCCGGCACCGGTGGCGCTGTTGCGGAAATTGGTCACGCCGTCGCCGAACAGAGCCAGCACAGCATCTTTCTGAAGCGGCAGTACGCCGTCATTTTTTAACAGCACCATGCCCTCTGCCGCCGCCTGATAGGCTATGGCGTCATGCGCCTCGTACCCGGGGGTGTAAACCGGATGCTCCGTCGTGTGCATCGTAAGTTCGCAGGATTCGATTTCATCTCCGTCTGTGGTGACAAAACCGGAAAAAGCAAGGGTATGCTCTTCGCCGTATCCCACCATACCGCGCACGGGGATGCCCATCATATTGACGGTATACCCGCCGGCATCCATGACCAGAAAGAAGTAGTTCTCAAGAGGTTTGCCGTCAAGCCGTACGGTGCCGGGTGCACTCTGATCCACCGGACGTGTCGGAATCACCATCACACAGCCCACGCAGCGGCGGTCAAACATGTACATCTGCTGCTCGATCTCCAGGGGATTGTATTCCAGCGGCCCCATGGCAATAAACGGCGGCATCGACTGCAGATCCATTCCCATCATTTCATTGATTTCCGGCATTTTTCCCCTCTCGTTTTTGATCCTTGATGTTTTATCTATGAAAGTTCTGCACAGCGCCGCAAATCCGGCCGCGGCGGTTTAGACAGATGCAGATTCCGTTTTTTCCAATTCTTTGTCCGGCGTGGTTACAGCCCGAAACAGCAGCAGCCGGTCGTCTGGCAGAAGTACGAGACTGCCGGAAGGCACCAGCATCCGGTCCCCCCGGGCGATCCGGTCGATATACAGTTCCTTCGGAATACCCAGTTCACGGATCCGTTTCCCGCACCAGCCGTCATTTTGCTGCAGAACCACAGAGATAAACGGTTCTTCATCTTCTTCCGGAATCTCCGCGCCCATGCGTTCGGCTAAGGTGTACTGTTCTACGAAGCCGGCGCTGATGATACCGGTAGGGATGGCCACCACGCCCACGCCCAGGAAGGTTATAACAATACCGAACAGCCGCCCCAGCACCGTCACCGGGTAAATGTCTCCGTACCCCACGGTAAGCAGCGTGGATACGCACCACCAGATGCCGGAAAAGGCATTTTTAAACACCTCCGGCTGGGCCTCGTGCTCCAAGCTGTACATGCAGAGGCTGGCCCCCAGCATCAGCACCAGGATGATAAACACCGAAGACAGCAGCATCTGCCTTTTGCGGATGATGACTTCGGTAATGACATTTAAGGAATCGTAGTAGGCATTGATGCGGAATAGCCGCAGAATGCGGGCCATGCGGATCAAACGGAAAGCCGCCGCCCCGGCCGGGAAAAACACGGGCAGGTAATAGGGCAGGAAGGACAGCAGATCCACGATACCCGCAAAGGAAACCATGTAGCGGAACACGGCGTTTTTTCGCTGTTTTTCCGGGTACAGGCACTCGGCGGTATACAGCCGCAGCACGTAGTCCACGGCGAAAAACGCCACCGTCACCGCTTCAATGGCGGCAAGAATGCCCCCATAGGATTCCCGAATTCCGGCGAAAGTGTTCATCACAGCAGCGGCCAGATTGGCGATCAGCGCTAAGGTGCTTATGATGTCGTAAGCCTGATTGAAGGGCTCACCCACCACGCCCACGGAGACCATGCGAAACAGCCGCTGTTTCAGTTTTCTGCGGCGCGCATCGCGCACACTGTCTGTTTTCATGCATCCGCTCCGTTCCAGACGGCCGTACTCTTCTGCGGCCGCAGGCAGATCTGACTGCCGTTCTTTTCCAGGATGACGGCCGGCGCCGGTCTCGACAGAAACAGAACACTCGCTTCCGTCACACTGTAGGCGCCGCAGCGGCAGAACACCAACCGGTCTCCTGCATGAAGGGCCGGAAGTTCCGTTTCCCGCACCAGCACATCAGATACGGTGCAGAGACTTCCGCAGATGGTATAAGCTTCCTTTGGCCCATCCAGGGGCTGGCCATCTTTGTCAGATGTCTCAATCACCGGCACCTGCATGCCCATCATCTGCCCGTGATAGCGCAGGTGATGCATGCCGCCGTCCACTAAGGCGTAATTTACGCCGTCGCTGCATTTTACGTCCAAAACCGACGTCTCATAGCGGCCCGCCGGTGCGGCAAGAAACCGCCCCAGTTCGATGCCCATGGGATATTCCGAGGCAAATTCCTGAAGCAGGGGCAGGGCTTCCGCAAGGGCTTCTTTCTCCGCCGCCTCGCAGGCATCCTCATCCGCTTCAAAGCAGGCCATGGGCAGACCCGGGCCATATTCCACCAAAGAAGGTGCATATCCCAGCTGCTCATCCAGGCGATTAAGCAGATGGCGCAGCTTAGTCAGATCCTTTTCCATCGGACGCAGCTTTTTCTGGGTGCCGGAGTAAAAATGAATCCCGTAAAGGGTCAGATATTCCTCTGCCAGCACGTCCTTTGCCGCCGCCACTAAGGTATCTTCGTCCATGCCGAACTGATTGCCGGAGGAAAGGCGAAACAGCACCTTTGTTTTGGCGTCCTTCGGACAAAGCTGCCGAAGCAGCGCCACCTGCGCCGGGCTTTCCGCCGTAATGATATCCACACCGTATTCCAGGGCTTCTTTCAGATCGCATTCCCGTTTCACCACGCCGGAATACAGGATCTTCGCGGGATCCAGGTTCAGCGACCGGCAGATTTCCAGTTCCCCCGGACTGCAGACTTCCAGATGAGCAATGGCATCCGGCAGCGCGTGCAGCAGGAAGGGATTGGCCTTGATGGCATAGGTCAGAGGGATGTTTTCCCCCAGGGCTTCCTTCACCAGACCGACACGCTGTGCGAACGTTTCCGCGCTGAAATAATAGGCCGGTGTGGGCGTCATTTATTCGTCCTCCAGACGTGCGATCATGGCTTCCATGGCGTCCACGGAATCGAAGTTTTCGGGCACCAGGTCCTTGGGACGGATTTCCACGTCAAAGGCATCCTGCAGCTCGTTGACAAGAGAGACGATGTCAAAGGACTCCAGCACGTTGCCCGTCACCAGGGCGGTTTCGGATTCCGCATCCACGTCCGGACGCAGGTCTTCCAGGATAGATAAAATGGTTTCTCTCATGATCGATACCCCCTTTTTTGCCGTAGGTTTTATCAGCCGTACGTTTCTGATATATGCTTTTTCTGCTGCGGATATGCCGCAATGATATCCACAGATCTTTATGCTCTTTGGTTTACTGCCCGTACGCTGCAGCCAGCGCGGAATAATCCGTCTTGCCGTTGGACAGCTTCGGCATGGTTTCCAGCGCTAAAATCTTCCTGGGAACCATGAATCCCGGAAGTACTTTCCGCAGGGCTTTGGCGATGTCCTTTACGGAGGCTTCGCCGGTATACACCAGCACCAGCTGTTCGGCGTGGGCGTTGTAAACCACGGCGGTTTCCGAAACCCCCGCCACCCCGGCGGCCGCGGCCTCGATTTCCTCCGGTTCCACCCGGTGTCCCATGTGCTTGATCTGGCGGTCTAAGCGTCCGCAGAAATGGAAAACGCCGGTCTCATCCTGCCAGCCTAAGTCGCCGGTGTGATAGATGCGCTTTACGCTGCCGTCGGCAAAGGACTGCTCTTTAAAGGCCGCTGCCGTGCGCACCGGATCGGCCAGATATCCTAAGGTCACCCCTGCGCCGCCGACACAGATTTCACCCCGTTCTCCCTGGGACACCGGCGTGCCGTCTTCCCGCAGCAGGAAAACTTCGTATCCCGGATAGGGCCTTCCGATGGGGATCTCCTCCCCTTCTTCCACGAGATGATCAATCACGTAGTAGGTGCAGGAAGCCGTGGCTTCCGTGGGTCCGTACTGGTTGACAAAGCGGGTGTCGGGGCAGGCGTCCTGCCACTGCCGCAGCACCGCGGCGGGCATCACCGAACCCGAAAAACAGACTTTGGCAAGTCCCTTGGGGCCGCCCTCCGCAAGACCGTTTAAGGAGGCGATCACCGTCAGGGCGGAGGTGCTCCAGCCCAGAGCCGTCACCCCCTGGCTCTCCAGGGCTTCAAACAGATTCACGGGCTGCATAAACAGGCCCTTGTCCAAAAGCACTGTGCGGCAGCCGAAGCGCACGGGAAGGTAGATGTCCCGGATGGCCGCGATGTAATCCAAAGGCGACTGGTTTCCCAGCACGTCCTCGCAACCCATGTCCATCATCTGCCCGTACCCCTCAATGTAATTGATCAGAGAGGCATGGGAGGTCAGCACCCCTTTGGGGGTTCCGGAAGAACCGCTGGTAAATACGCAGTACAGCGGGTTCTGCTCCGCGGGCACCGGGTTTCCTTCGATTTCTTTTTCTGCTGTCCCGTTTTTCTTTGTCGGGCAGCCTTCTGCAGAACCGCAGACATTCGTCCGTTCCTGCTCCGCCGCTGCATCCGAAGGGTTCTTTTCCGCTTCCGCCCGGATGGCTGCGGTGTCGATCCACTGCACCGGAACGGGGAAAATATCTTCCGCGGATAGTTTTTCCGCGGCGGCTTTCATGGATACATCCGCAACAATCAGCATGGGATGAACCGCCGCTAAAATCCGCCGGATCCGCTCCGCCGGAAGGGCCGGATCCAAGGGGGCGTAAGCCCGCCCGGAAGCAATGACACCCCAGTACAGCAGCAGCGTGGAAATGCTTTTATCACAGAGCACCATCACCGGAGGCTCCGCTGCCGTGCGCTCAGGCAGAAGCGCCGCGATGCGGCAGGCGCCGTCGTGCAGTTCCCGAAAGGTGATGGCGTCCGTCACATCTCCGGTCTGCTTTGTATAAGCCGTGCGCTTTGGCCACTTTTCCCGGGCCCCGGCCAGCCATTCCCAAACATTTTCTGTCTTCATTTGTAAAACCTTACGTTCTATCCGTTTCAATCAGCCGCTGCAGGATGAAATCGACGATTCCATGCCCGACCATCGAAGGCTGTCCGTCGTTTTCGAAAGCCAGGCACTAGAAACCGGCATAAATCAGATCCACCGGAGAATATCCTGCTCCATAGGCGCCGAAAACAAACACCGCTAAAATCAGGCAGACCGCCGCGCTCCACCGCAGGGCCGTCTTCTGCGATTTCAGATGTTCATACACGGATCCGTGTTTTTCGGTCCAAAGATCAAACAGGCACACCACCGCCGAACCGGCCAGCACTGCAATCCAGTCGGCTGTGGAAAGCATGGGGCCTTTTCCCTGCACCATTCCTAAGGCCGACAGAGGCACACTGCGGAACATGGCGGCAAACATGCGAAAGCCGTCCGAAAGGGTCTCCGCCCGGAAGAACAGTTCTCCGATGCAGATGATGCCCCAGGTGCGGATCAGGCGGATGGCTTTTACCGCTGCCCCCTCTTCCGAAAGGCCGCACTTCTGATAAAAGGCGTGGCCAAGAGGCTCTAAGGCCAGCTCCGCCAGCAGAATCACGAAATAATACAGGCCGTAGAACAGATAGTTCCAGTGGGGGCCGTGCCACAGGCCGTTGGCAAACCACACAGGAAACAGGGCCAGCGCCGACAGTCCCAGCTTGGAAAGGTAGGTTCCCAGCTTCCGGTCTTTGGCAAAACGGCTGAACTTCTTGGAAACCCCGGAGATGGATACCGGGTAGAACACGTAGGTCTTCAGCCAGATGCCCAGGGTAATGTGCCACCGGCGCCAGAATTCCGCCGCGCTCTTTGCCAGGAAGGGCTGACGGAAGTTCTCGGGCAGGGTAATGCCAAACAGCGTACCGCTGCCCAGGATGATATCCATGGTTCCGGAAAATTCCATGTACAGCTGAATGGTGTAGCACACAGCCGCGGCGGCGATGACAATGCCTTCATACCGGGCATCCGCTGCAAACACGGTGCCCACAAAGGTGTTCAGCCGGTCCGCCACCACCATCTTTTTAAACAGACCCCAGAAAATCCGCAAAGTCCCTCGGGCCAGATTCTCGCCGATGATGGGCTCTCCGGCAAAGAGTTTCGGCGCCGTTTCCCCGTACAGGCAGATGGGGCCTTCCATCAGTTTCGGGAAGAACAGAAGCACCAGGACCAGGCGCAGGGGATTGCGCTCCGCCTGGGATTTTTCCCAGTAAATATCCGCCAGATAGCCGCACATTTCCAGACTGTAATAGGAAATGCCCATGGGCACGGCCAGCCAGCGGGGTGAAAAGGTGCCTGTTCCGGTGAAAAGATGCCGGAGGGCAAACAGGGCTTCCCCGAAGAAGTTGGCGTACTTTAAGGCCGCAAGCATTCCCAGAATGGCCAGGATTCCGGCTGCCAGAACCAGTTTCAGTCCGATAGCGCAGCGCGCACGGATCTGCTTTTTCTCTTCTTTGGCAGCCTCCGAGAGGGCAGCCTTTCTGCGGCGAAGAAGGGCGTCTAAGCAAAGGCCGTCCGCCCATGTAACCGCGCAGGCGGCTGCGGTCCAGACCGCAAGCCGCCGGCTGAAAAACAATACAAAACCGATACTTGCCAGAAGTAAAACCAGCCAACGGTGTTTTTTGGGAAACAGCTGGTACAGAAGCACCGCTGCCGGCAAAAAGAAGCACAGATAGCCGGTCATGTGATAAGCCATACCGCTGCTCCTTTATTGCGTCGATGTATCTGTGGCGGAAGAACCCTCTCCGCCGGAAGTGCTGTCTCCCGATGTGGAACCGCCCTGGGCCGCCTGTTCCTCGGCCGCGCGCTGGGCTTCTTCCTCTGCCTTCCGGGCCGCTTCCTGCTCTTCAAGATACTTGGTGACATCCGCCTGCCACTGGGCGTAGGTTTCGGCGTTGTGAGCCGTACATACCCGGTGGATGGTGCCTTCCGGTACACCGATGGAGGCATCCGATCCGGAATTGCCGCCGATGACAAAGACCCCTGTGCGCACCGCATCCGGCGGACAGTATTCCGTGGCCACCGCGCCGGTGCTGGTGTCTAAGGTCAGCAGCACATGCTTGTCACAGTAATCCTTTGGCTCGGTTCCTTCCGCAAAGAATTCGGTGTAAACCTTGCCGCCCCGGGGATCGGCTGAACAGACGGAAGTGCCGTCCACCGCCGTGGGACGCTTGCCCGAAACCTTGCAGACCGAAGCCGTGACAATGCCCTGGGGCTGTTCGAAATCCCGATATTCCAGATTCTCGTGCAGCCGGCTCATCACCGCCCGCCAGATGTTCTGGGTGTAGTTTAAGTTGGACTGAGGTGAGTTGTCATCATAGCCGCCCCAGATGCCGCAGGTGTAATAGGGGCTGTAGCCCACGAAAATCGTATCGCGCTCGCTGTTGGTGGTACCGGATTTGCCGGCGATGGCCATGCCGTTGAACCGGGCGCGGGTGGCGCTGCCTCGGGTGATCACCTCTTTCATGGCATCGGTCAGAAGCCAGGCCGTGGTGGGCTTAATCACCTCCCGGCTGGTGTTCTGGGTGGTGTCAAGGATCACGTTGCCTTCAGAATCCACCACCTTGGTGTAGTAAACCGGCTCGTAGTACTGGCCCTGGTTGGCGATGGCCGCATAGGCCGCGGTCAGTTCCACGTTTTTGACGCCGTAGGTAATACCGCCGATGGCCAGCGCCTGGTTGTTGTCGTCGCTGGTCAGGGTGGAAATGCCGAATTTCTGCACGTATTCGTAGCCTAAGCCCGTGCCGATTTCCGTCAGAGCCTTGACCGCCACCACGTTGATGGAATCCACGATGGCGTCGCGGTAGGTCATGTAACCCCGGTTTTTGTTGTCGAAGTTTCGAAGAGGCGTGCCGTTGGCGTATTCGTAGGGCTCGTCGTTCTGGGTATCCGCCAGGGTTTTTCCGGCAGCGTCTAAAGCCGGCGCATAGCAGGCTAAGATCTTAAAGGTGGAACCCGGCTGACGGGTGGTATCCGTGGCCCGGTTTAAGGTACGGGAAGCCGTCTTGTCGCCCCGGCCGCCCACCTGGGCCAGCACCCGGCCGGTGTACTGGTCGATGATGGTCATGGCCACCTGGGGCTGCAGGGTGTAGGTGACGGATTCGCCCGCCTCGGAAACCTTGCCGTCTTCTGCCACCACGCAGGCCTTATAGAATTCGTAGGCCGCCTGGGCCTCTTCTAAGGTTTTGTAGTTGATGTTGGTGTCGGAACCGAAGAACATGCGCACAAAGCTGAGCATGGTCTGTTCGCTGTAGTTTTCGGTAGTGCCGTCCGGCCGTTCCACCGTCAGGCGGAAGGAAATGGAATACTCCGGATTGCCCACGTAATTGGCCTGATTGTTTACCTCTTCGTTGGCGATGATCTGGATACTGGGATCCTGGGTTCCGTAGATCTCGAGACCGCCGGTGTACAGAAGCTTGGTGGCCGTAGCCTGAGTCATGCCGTTTTTCTCGATGAGGTCGTTAATGACCTGATCAATCAGAGCGTCCACGAAATAGGAAGTGTGCTCGTTGGCTAAAATCACCTCGCTGTTGGTCTGGGCAATGCGCTCGAAAACGTTGTCCGCCATGGCTTCGTCAAACTCGGCCTGGGTGATGTACTCCAGCTCCAGCATCTTCTTTAAGACGCGCTCCCGCCGCCCGGCGCTTTCTTCCGGGTGGGTGATGGGATTCCACTTGTAGGGATTCTGGGTAATGCCGGCAATGACGGCGGATTCGGACAGGGTCAGATCCCAGACGTCCTTGTTGAAGTAGCGGTTAGCCGCCGCCTCCACGCCTAAGGTGTTCTGCCCTAAGTTGATGGTATTCAGATAGTTTTCCAGAATGATGTCCTTGGCGTCCTCACCCAAAGACTTTTCCAGCTGCAGCGCCAAAACCTGCTCCTGCAGCTTGCGGTTGACGGATTCCATCAGCGTGGACTCTTCCGTCCACTCGGTGAAATAGTTGTTTTTCAGCAGCTGCTGGGTGATGGTGGACGCACCCTGGGTGCTGCCGTCCAGCACATAGTAGACGCCGGCACGGATGATGCCCCGGGGGTCGATGCCGTGATGGGTATAGAAACGTTCGTCCTCAATGGCCACAAAGGCGTGCTGAAGATCTTCGGGGATCATGTCTAAGGTGACATATTCGCGGTTGGCGCCCGAGGCGGCCAGCTTTTCGATTTCAATGCCCCAGCCATCGTACACGGTAGTTAAGAAACCCGTGGGCTTGATGTTGATGTCAGCCACGTCGGGCACTTTGTCGTACTGGGTCTTTACGTAATCGAGAACGGTTTTTCCTGCGAAGCCCACTAAGGCGATGGCACAGAAAAGAATGGTCCATGTAAAAACCAGCAGAAACTTATTGCCGGTACGCTTGCGGCGGGCGGTTAAGGCCTTTAGCTGCTTGATGGTATTGCGTTTTCCAAAATTAAGATTCATACGGAACTCCTGCCGCGAAAGACGCGGATAGAATAACCTTTCTGTAATCAGGCAACACTTCAAATTATTGTATCAAAAAAAGGCTGCAGGGGCAAGCCGTGCAACCGTAGGGTATAGTTTTTTCAGATGAACACGCCGGCGGCAGAAACGGGTTTTTCTGCTCAGCTGCCGAGTTTCACATAAGGTCCTCGCTTCGTCGTCTATGGGCGGCTCTGCGCGCGTCTGCTCGGAGAAATCTGAACAAGAAATTTACTTTACC
>JAZPYY010000034.1:0-26206 GCA_045544375.1 Shuttleworthella sp. | reverse complement strand
CTTGAAAAACCTATACTTTATGCGAAAAACAACAGCAGGTAGTAGATGATGGGTGCGGTGATGAAAGTCGGATCGTAGCCATGTCGTTCTGTGAGCCAAGGAGTTGATCATTTGGTTTGTCTTCCTAAGACCGCTTGGCCTCCGACTTCTTGAAAAACCTATACTTTATGCGAAAAACAACAGCAGGTAGTAGATGATGGGTGCGGTGATGATCACGCTGTCAAAACGATCCAGCACGCCGCCGTGTCCCGGGAAAATATGTCCGTAGTCTTTCACGTCGTAGCAGCGCTTGATGGCCGATGCCGCCAGATCTCCGATCATGGAAATCAGTGCGCCGGCGCCGGCTAAGAGGGAAAGCACCACGATCAGGCGGACATCACCCCCCATGCGCTCAATCAGACCATAGGCAAACAGAGCCGTTAATACCATGGATCCGGCCACGCCGCCGATGGCGCCTTCCACCGATTTTTTCGGCGAAAGCACTGGTGCCATTTTGTGTTTTCCAAACAGCATGCCAAAGCAATAGGCGCAGGTATCGCAGCCCCAGGAGCAGAGGAAAATCAGCCACACGGTATACAGACCGATGTCCATCTGCCGCACCCGGTAGATGTAGGACAGCATCACCGCCACGTAAAAGACGGAAAAGAACGCCGCCATCACCTGATCTGCGTGATACTTGGGCCAGCGAAGCACGAAGGCCGAAAGAAGCAGGATCAGATAGATAATGAACAGCATGGTGTGTTCCGGCAGAAAGGAAAACTGCAGATCCAGATAGTACAGGATGACCATCAGATAGGACAGTACGCCTACGCCGGTGTTGTGCACCTTAAAAATCCGGCAGATCTCAAAGACGCCGATGACGGAGATGGCGCCCAGCGCCGCCAACTGCACCGGACCGCCCGCCAGATTTACCGCAATCATCACGACCAGCATAACCACACCGCTGATCAACCGAGTCCAAAACGAATTCACTTTTTAAATCCCTCCAAACCGTCTCTGTCGCCGGCTGTACTCTTCCACAGCCTTCTGCAGTTCTTCCGGACTGAAATCAGGCCAGGGCACCGGCGTAAAGTAAAACTCCGCGTAAGCCAGCTGCCAGAGCAGGTAGTTGGACAGGCGCTGTTCCCCGCTGGTGCGGATCATCAGATCCGGATCCGGAATTTCCCTGGTATCCAGGGCCGCGGAAATATGCTCTTCCGTGATGTCCTCCGGGGCAAGCTTTCCTTCCGCCACTTCCGCAGCGATCTTCCGCACGCCTCGGGTGATCTCGTCCCGGGATCCGTAATTGATGGCAATGGTCAGATTGATGCCGGTATACTGCGCCGAAACCTCAGTCAGCGTACGGATCGTCTCCTGGGTCCTTGCCTCAAACCGGGAGATGTCGCCGATGACGCGAACCCGCATGTTGTTCTTCTTTGCCGTGCGAAGACAGGTGGACAGATAATTGTCCAGAAGTTTCATCAGCGCGTGCACCTCGTCGTCCGGCCGGTTCCAGTTTTCCGTGGAAAAGGCATACAGCGTCAGGTATTTGATACCCATGTTGTGGGCGGCTTCGGTGATGATCTCCACGTTTTTCGCGCCCACCGTGTGTCCGTAGGTCCGGGGCATGCCCTTCGCCTTGGCCCAGCGGCCGTTGCCGTCTAAAATGATTGCCACATGTTTTGGTATTTCCATATCTTCCGCTTTCCCTTAAATCATGTTTCGATCAGGTTTCCCAGCATGCCATGCTACGATGAGGCTTCCCCGTAACCCATGTTGTGACAGGAATTCCCGGTAACCATGCACGACAACACAAAGCCGAACGGTAAACCGTTCAGCTTTGTTACAAAAACATTCAGTTCACAATATACCAGACATACAGTCCGATTAAACGGTCATCAGTTCGTCGGTCTTCTTCGCTACGGCCGCGTCCACTTCCTTGATGAACTTGTCCGTCAGCTTCTGAAGCTCGTCTTCCAGATCCGCGATTTCATCCTCGGAAACATCCTCAGACTTCTTTAACTTCTTAAAGGCATCGTTGCCGTCGCGGCGGATATTGCGGATGGCCACCTTGGCTTCTTCGCCCTTCTTGCGCACGTCCTTGGCCAGATCCTTACGGCGTTCCTCGGTCAGTTCCGGGAACAGCAGGCGGATGGTGGATCCGTCGTTGCTGGGATTGATGCCTAAATCCGACATCTGGATGGCCTTGCAGATTTCCTTGACCATCTTGGATTCCCAGGGCTGAATCACGATAAGCCGGGGTTCGGGAACCGAGATGTTGCCCACCTGCTGCAGGGGTGTGGGGCTTCCGTAATAGTCCACCATAATGCGGTCTAAGACGTGGGGATTTGCACGGCCGGCGCGGATGGTTCCGTATTCCGAAGCAAGATTCGCCATGGTTTTCTGCATTTTTTCCTCATAGGGTTTTACTCTGGCATCCATAACATCCTCCTTTTAAAATGAATTAATCCACAGTCACCACAGTACCGTTAAACTGGCCGGCGGCGGCCTTTTTGATGCTGTCTTCTTCATTCAGCGCGAAAATGTACAGCGGCATATGATTCTGGCTGCACATCAGGGAAGCGGAAAGATCGATCACACCCAGCTGACGGTCTAAGACTTCCTGAATGGAGATGGTATCAAACCGCTTGGCGTCGGGATTTACCGCCGGGTCGCTGTCGTACACGCCGTCGATATTCTTGGCCAGCAGAATGGCGTCTGCTTCGATTTCAATGGCCCGAAGAACCGTAGCCGTATCCGTGGAAAAATAGGGATGGCCGGTACCGCCGGCGAAGAACACCACCTCACCTGCCGCAAAGGAACGGCGCACCTGATCTTTGTTAAACACCTCGGCAAAACCGTCGATGGCGAAGGGCGTCATGATCCGGCTTTCCACGCCCTCGGCCCGCAGCATCTCGGACATGTAGATGCAGTTCATCACCGTGGCCAGCATGCCGATCTGATCGGCCTTCACCCGGTCCATCATGGATTTGCCTGCGCCGCGCCAGAAGTTGCCGCCGCCGATGACAATGCCCACACCGGTTCCTCTCTGTACAATACCCGCAATCTGTGCGGCCACACGGCGGCAGGTGGCCTCGTCAAAGCCGGTATGCTGCTCTGCGGCCAGCGCCTCTCCGGAAAGTTTTAAAAGAATTCGTTTCATTTCGTCAGTCCTCTTTTCTTTAGGTTTTGCAAGTCCGTTCAGCGACAGACGCGAAACCCGCAGAAACGCTGCGCGTTTCAAAACCGATATAATTCCGCTGTTTTGAACGGTTAGAGATAGTGTACCATAAGGCAGAATAAAATAAAAGACAGGGCAAAAGAGATGTCCTTTGCCCTGTCAGAATAATCCATATATGAAACGCCCGGCTGGCTTTAAAATCTGCCGCCCTAATGCATTTCAGAAATGAAGCATTAGCCCAGCTGAGCCGCAACTTCAGCAGCGAAGTCTTCGTTCTTCTTCTCTAAGCCTTCGCCGGTCTCGAAGCGGACGAAACGACGTACGCCAACGGTACCGCCCACAGCCTTGCTGACGGCTGCAAGATACTTGGCTACGTTTTCGCCTTCCTCGGCCTTGACGTATACCTGATCCATCAGGCAGACTTCCTTCAGTTCCTTGGAAACACGGCCTTCGATCATCTTCTCGATCACGTTCGCCGGCTTCTTGGATTCCTTGGGATCGTTGGCGATCTGGGCACGAAGGATTTCCTTCTCATGCTCGATGTAATCGGCAGAAACATCGTCGCGGGAAACGTACTGCGGATTTAACGCAGCGATCTGCATGGCAACGTTGGTCAGGGCTTCCTTTACTTCGTCGCTGGCATTGGGAGCGATACCGTCCACAATGACACCGATACGGCCGCCGCCGTGCACATAGGTCACGACGATGTCTTCAGAAACAACCTTCTCGAAACGGCGGATCTTTAAGTTCTCACCGATCACCGCAACCTGGCCCACAAGAGCGTCGGCAACGGTCTTGGTGGGATCCTCACACCATGCGGAAGCCATCAGGGCATCCATATCGGCGTAATCGCCCTTCACGATCTGGTTCGCCACCTGGGCGACGAAGGTCTGGAATTTCTCATTCTTGGCAACGAAGTCGGTTTCAGAGTTCACTTCCACCACCGCAGCGGCCTTGTCGCCGTCGCATGCGATGCAGCTGATGCCTTCGGCAGCGATACGGCTGGCCTTCTTTTCAGCCTTGGCCTGGCCGTTCTTGCGAAGGAATTCCATCGCCTCTTCCATGTTGCCATCGCACTCGGCAAGGGCCTTCTTGCAGTCCATCATGCCGGCGCCGCTCATCTCGCGAAGTTCTTTTACCATTGCTGCTGTAATAGCCATTGTTCTCCTCCTTTTCAGAAGAAATATATTATTCCTCGGCAGCCGCTTCTTCGGTGGCGTCTTCCGCAACAGCTTCTTCCATCGCGGCAGCGTCCACGTCAACGGTACCCTGCTTTGCTTCGATGACAGCATCGGCCATGGTGGAAGCGATAAGCTTCACGGCACGGATGGCGTCGTCGTTGCCCGGGATCACGTAATCAAGTTCTTCCGGATCGCAGTTGGTATCAGCAATACCGATTAAGGTGATGCCAAGAGCTTCGGCTTCCTGCACGCAGATGCGCTCCTTCTTCGGGTCAACGATGAAGATCGCGTCCGGGATGCGGCGCATTTCCTTGATACCGCCTAAGTTCTTCTGAAGCTTCTCCTGCTCCTTCTTTAACGCCATAACTTCCTTCTTGGGAAGAACGTCGAAGGTGCCGTCGGCTTCCATGCGCTCGATGGACTTTAAGCGCTCTACGCGGGACTGAACCGTCTTGAAGTTGGTCAGCATGCCGCCCAGCCAGCGCTCGTTCACGTAGAACATACCGCAGCGCTCTGCTTCCTGCTGCATGGTGTCCTGAGCCTGCTTCTTGGTGCCCACAAACAGGATGGTGCCGCCCTGGGAAGCGATGTCGAATACGGCGTTGTACGCGTCATCGATCATGCCAACGGTCTTCTGCAGGTCGATGATATGGATTCCATTGCGCTCCGTGAAGATATAGGGAGCCATTTTCGGGTTCCAGCGTCTCGTCTGATGGCCGAAATGCACGCCTGCTTCCAGCAGCTGTCTCATAGATACTACACTCATTTTTTCCTCCGTTCGGTTTCTCTTCCGCACCGGTCATCCCGGAAACCGGGCCACTGCAGATGCAGCACCAGCCCGCCGGTCGCGGTACGTGTTTATTCGCAACTTTGAAATAATACCACAGCCGATTCTCTTAATCAAGCCCCAATTCCTGATAAACAGAAGTATTTCGCACGGAAATCCGGGTGCCGCGCATACCGGCGCTGTGGGCGTCGAGAACGCCTGCTCCCGCCAGCTTCTTGATGGCGGAAACGATGGTGGAACGGGTCAGGCCGGATTCCTCAGCGATCCGGGAAGCCACCACGATGCCGGCGCCGCCGTTGGTCTTCATTTCCCGCAGAATCAGGGTGATGCCTTCCCGCTCCGAGGGGGACAGGGACGCTAAAGCCGAGGCTACCCGCTTCTGCTTGCGGTCTTCGTGGGCATCTTCTTCCATTTCAGCCCGCAGCATTTCCAGGCTGATTACCGTGCTTCCGTATTCGCAGAGGATGATGTCGTCCACGTCAAAAATCATGCCTTTGCGGTAGAAAAAGGCGGTGCCCATGCGCTCGCCGGAAATAATCACCGGGCAGATCAGCGCCACGCAGCCCTGGGATTCGTCTGATGTAAAGCCCAGCACCTCTAAGCTGGCGTTTTCCTTGGTGGAAAGAATGGCCAGAAGGCGCTCGTTAAAGGTCTCGTCCGCATAGGAGCCCACCTCATGCTTTACCAGCCGGTCCAGGCAGGGAAGGGATTCGTCCATGGCCAGTCCCAGCACCTTTCCCTTGCGGCTGATCATCAGCACATTGGCGCAGAGAACATCCGAAAGAACACTGCAGATGTCGCTGAATACAACTTTTGTGCCCGAATTGTTCTGCAGAAGATTGGCAATTCTGCGTGTCCGGTCAAGTAACGGCAGACTCATGACGTTTCCTCCTCTTTCAGCTATTCGTTTTCTTTTTCATTCCCTCTATCTCTTATTCTTCAGAAGCGTCGTTTTCCGCTTTCACGGAATACCCGCACTCCTGGGAGGCACAGACAATGCGTGTGCCTCGGACAGTCATATAGCTGCCACACTTGGGGCAGCGCTCCGCCACCGGACGGGACCAGCTCATGAAATCGCACTCCGGATCCGAGCAGCCGTAGAACCGGCGGCCTTTCCGGGTTTTGCGCTCCACCAGCGGCTTTCCGCACTTGGGGCAGTCCACACCGATTTCCGTTAACAGGGGCTTGGTGTTGCGGCACTCCGGGAAGCCCGGGCAGGCCAGGAACCGGCCGTGGGGGCCGTATTTAATGACCATGTTCCGGCCGCACTGCTCGCAGATCACGTCGGTCTGCTCGTCGGCAATCTTTACCTTGTCGATGGTCTCCTGGGCGGCTTTGACGGATTCCGCCAGACCGGGATAAAACTCAGCCAGCACGTCGTGCCAGTCGGTGGCTCCCTCTTCCACTTCGTCTAAGCGGCGCTCCATGCGGGCCGTAAACTTCTCGTCCACGATGTTGGGGAAGGAATCGCACATGATGCTGTTGACGATTTCACCCAGTTCGGTCACGAAAATGTTGCGGCCTTCCTTGGTGATGTACCGGCGCTTTAACAGCGTGGATACGATGGGGGAGTAGGTACTGGGCCGGCCGATGCCGTGTTCTTCCAGCACATGCACCAGGGAGGCTTCCGTGTAGTGGGCCGGCGGCTGGGTAAAGTGCTGCTTTACGTCAGACGACTCATAGGCCAGGGTCATGCCCTCAGAAAGCACCTCCACCAGGGCGTTCTTCTCTTCCTGCTCTTCGTCGGCCACAGAATAAACCAGCTGATAGCCGTCAAATACCCGCAGGGATTCCGTTGCGCCGAAACGGGCAGTTTTCTTTCCGGCGGCTTCGATGGAAACCGCGGTGTTGGAAAACTGAGCGCCGGCCATCTGGCTGGCGGCAAAACGCTTCCAGATCAGCTGATACAGGCGGAACTGATCCCGGGAAAGGGAATCCTTCACCGCGCTGGGCAGACGGCGGATGTCGGAAGGACGGATGGCTTCATGGGCATCCTGAATCCGGCCATGGGTGCGGGCCGCTTTGGCGCCGCTGCCCAGATAGGCTTCACCGTAATTTTCTGCAATAAAGGCCGCGGCCGCTTCCCGGGCTTCGTCGGAAACACGGGTGGAATCGGTACGCAGATAGGTGATCAGACCCACGGTACCCTCACCCCGGACATCCACGCCTTCATACAGCTGCTGGGCAATGCGCATGGTTTTCTGAATGGAGAAATTTAAGGCCTTGGAGGCTTCCTGCTGCAGTGTGCTGGTGGTAAAGGGCAGAGGACTCTTCTTCTCCCGCTTTCCGGTGGTGATCTCCGTGACCCTGTACTGGGCACCTTCAATGGCAGCCAGCACCAGATCCCGCTCGGCCGTTCCGTTCATCTGGGAGCGGATGCCGTCTAAGGACTGGAAATGCACGGTTAAGGGCTTTTTCTGTCCCGGAATGGAAAGCTGCACGTCTAAGGTGTAGTACTCTTCCGGAATAAAGGACATGATGGCGTTTTCCCGGTCGCAGATCATCTTTAAGGTGGCGGACTGCACCCGTCCCGCGGACAGGCCCCGCTTCACCTTGGCCCACAGCAGAGGGCTGATCTCGTAGCCCACCATGCGGTCCAACATACGCCGGGCCTGCTGGGCATCCACCAGATCCATGTCGATGCCCCGGGGATTCTTTAAGGATTCCTTCACCGCCGTTTTGGTAATCTCGTTAAAGGTAATGCGGCGGTAGGTGTCGTTCTCCAGATGCAGCGCCTCGATCAGGTGCCAGGAAATGGCTTCTCCTTCCCGGTCAGGGTCGGTGGCCAGATAAATGCAGTCGGCCTTTTTCACCTGACGGCGCAGAGACGCCAGCAGTTCGCCTTTTCCGCGGATGGTGATATATTTCGGTTCGTAATGGTTCTCGATATCGATACCCAGAGAACTCTTCGGAAGATCCCGCACATGGCCGTTGGACGCCATGACTTCATAGTTCTTTCCGAGGAACTTTTTAATCGTTTTCACCTTGGCAGGTGACTCCACGATGACAAGATTCTTTGCCATGTGCAAATTCCTTTCAACTTCAATGAATTGACACGAAAGAAAATATACACCATGATTTTTTTGATTTCAAGCCCCTATCTTGTGCGAATATACTGATTATTAAAACACTCCCTGGCCAGTCCCAGCTCGCACAGACGCATGAGACACCGCAGTACTTCCAGCATGCTCTCTTCGCTTTCCCCCATGATTTCATCCAGATTTTTGGGGTAGAAATCCAGCAGACGATACACTTTTTCTGTCTGATCGTCCAGCATGGGAAGAGCCGCCTTGTCCCCGGAAAAGCGCACCGTCTGGTGCAGGGTCAGCTCAAAAAGATCCTCGATCAGCCCGCTGACGGAGCGGATCACGTGGGCTCCCTGGGCCAGCAGGTCGTTGGTTCCTTCACTCATGGGATCCCCCACCCGTCCCGGCAGGGCGAAAACATCCTTGCCCTGTTCCATGGCAAAATCCGATGTGATCAGACTTCCGCTTTTCCTTCGGGCCTCCAGCACCAGCACGGCGTCGGCCATGCCGCTGATGATCCGGTTCCGGGCGGGAAAGTTCTGCTTTAAGGGTGCGCTCCCGGGAAGCTGCTCGGAAAGGATGCTTCCGTTTTTTGCAATTTGTCTGTACAAATCCACGCTCTGGGGCGGATAGCACACATCGGCGCCGCTGCCTAAAACCGCAATGGTTTTGCCGCCTTTGGACAGACAGCCCCGGTGTCCCGACTGATCGATGCCCCGGGCCATACCGCTGATCACCACGGCGCCGGATTCCGCTAAGGCCGCACCGATTTCCTCTCCCATGTTCCGGCCGTATCCTGTGCAGGTGCGGGCGCCCACAATGGCCACCACCGGCACGCAGTCGGAAATGGCCGCCGGATCCTCCCCGATGTAGAACAGTCCGCAGGGGGCGTCGTAGATATCCAGCAGCCGCTTGGGATATCGGCTCTCTTCCAATGTCACCAGATGCATTCCCGATTCCAAAAACCGGGTCCAGTTTTTCTGAATGGTTTTCTCGTTTCTGCTTCGAAGCAGAAACGACCGCTTTTCATCGCTTAAAACATTGCTGTCCTGCAGATCCCGGTCACTGGCATAAAAAAGACCTTCCGCGCTGCCGAACACATCCAGCAGCATGCGCTTATCCACATCCCGGATGCCGCCGTGCAGTCCCGCAAGCCACAGTCCGAATGCGTTTCCTGTTTCTTCCATATAGAATAACTCTCCGTTCTTATTTAACTTCCTGATTGAATCTCATTTGACTCTCTGATTGAATCTCATTCGACTCTCTGATTGAATCTCACTTGAATCCCTGATTGACTCCCCAATCAGCTTATTATTACATGCCGGATGGCATCGTCCCTCTAATACTCCCACTGGTTGGAAAGCAGATCGGCGGACTTGTACATCTCCGCTTCGATGAGATGACGGATCTCCACCCGCTCGCTGCCCTCCAAGTCCGCAATGGTACGGGCCACCCGAAGCATGCGGTGATATCCCCGGGCCGTCAGGGACAGGGCCTCATAGCGTTTTTCCATATGGGATCGTTCCTTCTGCCCTAAAAACACCACGTCCCGGATTTCGCTGCCCGGAATCTGGCTGTTAAACCGCCAGGGCAGGCCGGCATAGCGCTTTTTCTGGATTTCGTCCGCCCGAAGAACCCGCTTTCGGATTTCTTCCGAACTCTCTTCCCGGCTGTCGGGATCCAGATCCGAAAAAGACATGCGATTCACGTCCACCGACACATCGATTCGGTCCAGCAGGGGCTGACTGATGCGGGAAAGATACCGCTGCACCTGAGAAGGTGTGCACCGGCAGCGTCGGCGATTGGGATAGTAGCCGCAGGGACAGGGGTTCATGGCCGCCACCAGCATGAAATCCGCCGGAAAGCAAAAGGCTCCGCCCTGGCGGATCAGCCGGATTTCTCCCTCTTCCATGGGCTGTCTGAGCACCTCCAGGGAGGTGCGGGCAAACTCCGGCAGTTCGTCTAAAAACAGCACGCCGCCGTGGGCTAAGGACAGTTCCCCGGGATGGGGAATCTGCCCACCTCCCGCCATACCCGCATCCGTAATGGTGTGATGGGGATTGCGAAAGGGCGGCCGATGAATATCCCCCGGATCCAGGCCGGATACGGAGCGGATGCGGGCCAGCTCCATCTGCATTTTTTCACTCATGGGAGGAAGAATGCCCGGGATACAGCGGGCAATCAAAGACTTTCCGCTGCCCGGTGGGCCGATCATCAGCAGGTTGTGCCGGCCGGCGGCGGCGATTTCGCAGGCCCGCTTTGCCCGGGCCTGTCCGCAGATATCCGCAAAATCCGGTATAGGTGTCTGGGAATTTGCACCATGATCTGTCAAGGTCTTTCCATCTGTCCCTATGCCGGCGGCGACACGATACACATTGTCTTCAGCATCTTTGCTTCCGGCTGTATCCGACCGGCCAAAACCAGCTGCTATATCCGCCCCGAATCCGCTGAATTCTGCCATTCCCTTTTCCAGCCCCGGCTTGGCCAGTCCGGGACAGAGATATGCGATGCATTCCGGCAGAGAATCGATGGTTTTGATCTCCATGCCTGAAACCAGGGAAGCCTCCGCCGCGTTTTCCTTAGGAATCACTGCCTTTTTGATTCCATCTTCCTTCGCCGCCAGCAGCATGGGCAGCACGCCCCGCACATATTTCACCCGCCCGGACAGCTGCAGTTCACCGGCGATCAGGGTGTCTTCGCAGGCGTCCCCCGGCAGCTGACCCTCGGCCATCAGCACCGCCAGGGCCGTGGGCAGGTCAAAGCCGGTTCCCGTTTTGCGCACACTGGCCGGGGCGATGTTTACCGTGATCCGCTTCACCGGCATAGAAAAGCCGCAGCTTCGCAGAGCCGTGCGAACCCGCTCCCGGGCTTCCCTGGCCTCCGAGCTTAAAAAGCCCACCATATCAAACACCGGCAGGCCTTCGGATACATCGGCTTCCACCGTCACCGTCATGCCGTCGATACCGCGGACAATGGCCGTCAGAACCCGTCCATACATTCAGTTTTCGCTCCTTTCCGCTGTGTTGTTGGCGTGAAAGAAGCTGTTTTTCTCATCTGGAAAACCGGCGCACAGAACGTGGGCCGGTAAATCGGATGGGCGGGCTTTGCCGCCATCCGATAGCGCAATGCGCACATCTCGCGCTATTGCGCTCGATGTACGTTGGTCTTCGCATGCTTCGCGTGCGAGCACGCGCGCCTGCTCAGGCCTTATCGCGCAAAGAAAGAGTGCTTATGCCTTACCAGCATAGCACTCTTTTGTTCAAAAGAAATAGATTTTAGAAAAATTTTAGGAATTGTTCACAGGTACGTCTGCCCAGCAATTCTCCGGTCTAACCGGACGCCCTGTTGAGCGTTACCTGTCACCTTTTTGATCTTACACCTCGGTCAGACCCACCTTGCGGTACACCTTGCGCAGGGTGCGGGCTGCACAGCGGGCAGCGCGCTCGTCGTTGGTGCGGATGCAGGTGTCGATGTATTCCTTATCCGCGATCAGGCTGGCATAGCGCTCCTGCAGAGGTGCCAGTTCGTCCGCCACGGCTTCGCCCACCGCCAGTTTGAAGTCGCCGTAGCCCCGGCCTTCAAATTCCCGGGTGATCTCGTCGGCGCTCTTGCCGGTCACGGCGCCATAGATGTCCATCAGGTTGCAGATACCCGGCTGTTCGGGGCTGTACTGGACACAGCCGATGGAGTCGGTCACCGCTTTCCTGAACTTGCGGATGATGGTGTCCCGGTCATCTAACAGCAGCACGGTGGCGTTGGCATTTTCGTCGGACTTGGACATCTTCTTGGTGGGATCCGCTAAGGACATGACCCGGGCGCCCTTCTTTCCGTAATAGGCTTCCGGAATGGTGAACACGTCGCCGTAGATGCTGTTGAAACGCTCGGCGATGTCCCGGGTAATCTCCAGATGCTGGCGCTGGTCTTCGCCCACCGGAACCACATCCGCCTGATACAGCAGAATGTCCGCAGCCATCAGCACCGGATAGGTAAACAGACCGGCGTTGACGTTGTCGGCGTGCTTGGCGGCCTTGTCCTTAAACTGGGTCATGCGGCTTAATTCACCCATGTAGGTAAAGCAGTCTAAAACCCATCCCAGCTGGGTGTGGGCCGGCACATGGGACTGGAAGTAAACGCAGTTCTTCTCCGGATCGAGACCGGCGGCGATGTAAAGGGCATACAGAGACCGGGCGTTCTTGCGGAATTCCGCGGGCACCTGGCGAACCGTCAGAGAATGCAGATCCATGACGCCAAAGTAGCAGTCATATTCCTCATGAAGGTGCACCCAGTTCTTTAAGGCGCCCAGATAGTTGCCTAAAGTCAGGGTGTTGGTGGCCTGCATGCCGCTGTATAAAACTTTTTTCTCGTCCATTTTTCGTACTCCTTACTTCCAGCGAAAAATCGCTCGTTTTTGCAAAACATTTTCTGTGGCAGATATCGCCCCCGTAAAACTCTTTTCTGTGGCAGATACTGCTCTTATGTTAAACGCTTTTCTGCAGCTGATATCAATTTTGATTACACTTCATCTGTATCCGTCGGATTCATTTCAGGCAGGGGCGGATACCAGTCCCGTTCTCTTCGATGGGAAAGAACCACCTTGCGGATGTAAGCGTTTGTGGCTTCTTCTCCCTGCTCCGCCAGCATGTACAGAAGATGTTCAATCAGTGCCTGGGTGTCGGGATGCATGATGTAATGGGGCTTTCCCCGCAGATAATAGTCTAACGCGCTTCGGTCGGTGTAGGCTTCCTTCTGATAGTTTTTGCTGGCCGCCACCCGATCCACGTACATTTCCACCACGTAGTTGGCCGGCATCCGCATGCCGGACATGCCGGTGGCGTTGCGGGAAGCGTCGTAATCGATCCAGTATTCAAAATGATGGCGGTTGCGTCCTTTGTGGTGCAGCCAGGCCAGGGAGTAACCCCGGCTTTTCCGTTCCCGGTTGTTGGGGCTTTCATGTCCGTCGGTGTAAAACCGACAGCCGTTAAAAAACTCCACCGGCGCATATTTGGACAGATCGTGCATCAGGCCCTGCCAGTATAAACCCACGGCAAAACAGCCCTTCATCACCAGCATTTTGTGGTGATTGATCGTCCTTAGGTGTCCAAGAATCCGGTTCATTTCTTTGCCTCCGGCATACCAAGCAGAATGGAGATGGATGCCCCCGGGCAAAGGATTTCCTTCTGATCCGAAAGCGGAATAGGGCGATCGAAGGAACCGCCTTCCTGCAGCGGATCAAATACCGCGGAGTTCCCCAGATAATGCCAGTGACGCTTGTGCATCAGCTGAGGAAGGGCGAAATACTCTTCTTCATAGTGGAAATTCAGCAGCAGAAGCACGTCCGGCGTGTCGGGGCTAACATAGTCACCGCAGTAAAACAGACTTACGGCGCGGCGCTCGCTGCCAATGGCCACGACCCAGGGCTCCCGTCCATGATAGGACAGATCCGGCAGACCCTTGCGGGCGTAATCGGACATCTGCATGGGCTTGGGATTCCGAAGAACGGAAAGTTCCTTTCTCACCGCTAAAAGACGCCGCAGGTATTCCCGAAGCAGCCGCTCTTCCTTTGCGTTGGTAAAGGAAGACCACCCTAAAGGATTATCCTGACAGTATGGATTGTTGTTGCCTTCGTGGGTGTTGTAGGAAGCGTCGCCGGCGCACAGCAGGGGCACAGCCTGGGACAGCATGGTGGCTGCTAAGGCCAGACGCACCTGACGCTGCCGGTCTGCCCGGATGGCCCGGTTTTTGGTGGGGCCTTCCGCACCGTAATTGCTGGTAAAGCTGGCGTTGCGGCCGTCGGCGTTGTTCTCGCCGTTGGCCTCGTTGTGCTTTTCGCCGTAGCTGAAGGAATCCCACAGGGTGAAATCGTTGGTATTGGCCGCGTAATTCACATATCCGTAGGTCTTGTTCTGCCGGCGCATCTGTGTCACAAAGGAGGGCAGATCCCCATCCATGTGATTCTGCAGCTTGCGAAGGGCAAACAGATAATCCGGATTGTAGACAAACAGACGCTTCGGCCGCTCTTCCGCTTCCAGAATATCCGATTCAAAGCCGTCATAGAACAGCCGTGTGGCAGCCAGGAAGGGATCTTCGGTAATGCGGCGAATGGGCAGGCCCATGCCCACTAAGTGGAATCCGTCCACATGATATTCCCGCACCCAGCGGCTTAAGGCATCGCAGAACAGATCATCCGATGCATCCGCGGCGTAGCAGACTTCCATGTAGAATTCCATGCCCAGGCCATGGGCGGCGTCCACCAGCTGCTTCATGCCCAGATCAGCCGTTTCTCCGCCGAAATAAGATGCCTTCGGCGCCACGTAATGGGCGTTTCCGTAGCCCCAGTAATTGATCTTTCCCGTGGCTTCCCGCTGAACTTCCCGGACACCGTCGGCATTCATGGATGCCTTTTCGGTCCACAGAAGCTCTTCAAAATCGTACAGCGGCATGCATTCCACGGCGGTAAAGCCGGCGTCGGAAACCATCTTCAGACGGCGAATCAGGCCCTTTACGTTGCCCTGCTCCTCTGCCTTCAGCCGGTTCTGCATGGTAAAGCCCCGCAGATGCAGCTTGTAGATCACCAGATCTTCCGCCTCAAATTTCGGCGCGGAATGCTTCCAGGTATAGGGATGCAGACGGAAACGGCCGGAAATCTCAAACCCTTCCGCTTCCCGGGAAGCATCCATCCACACGTCCCGGCCCGCCGTCAGCGGCGCATAGGGATCGCAGATGCGTTTATCGTCCAGCAGATACAGGTAGCGATCATATTCTTCCGGAATGCCCTTCACGAAGATGGAGCAGACGTCGCCGCAGCGGGCGGCATCCGGAATGGGAATGCGTTTTTCATGACCTCTGCGGCCAAGCAGCAATACCGCACAGGTTTTCGCTCCCTTCGCGTCAAAAGTAAACGTAACACCCTCAGTTTCCGCTGTAACCCCAAAAGATGAAAAACGACCGGTTCTGACCTCCATGCAGGCTCCTCTCTGCTGTTCTTTCTTAATAAGCCGTTTTATTGTACTATCTTTTCCTGAAAAAGTATAGGTTTTGAAATGCAAAAAGCAGTGGACAGATCACAAAAAAATTGCTACCATGCTCGCAGATGCTAACTGTGTCTGGCCCTGGCCGGTTCTGGAAGGAGTTTTCCATGTCCAATCCCAATGAAGATGTTTTCCCCGTGGATGAGAACGATACGGATGTGATGGTTACCATTAATCTTGACGACGGTGAAGAGTTAGATTGCGAAATCATGACCATCTTTTCCTTAAACGATCAGGACTATATTGTTCTGCTTCCGGTGGATGAATTTGGCGAACCCTATGACGACAATGTTCTGATTTACCGTTATTTTGAGGATGAAGAGGGATCCCCGTCCCTGGACAACATCCAATCCGATGAAGAATATGAGCGGGTAACCAGGTATTTTGACGCCATCTTCAATAACGGTTCCAACAACTGACGCCATTTATGGCATCCTTCTTTTTCGTTTCTGCGGGTTTCGCGAAGCGAAAACGAGCGCATCGAAGATGCGAAAACTATAACGAGGAAAACGCGCATCGTTTTTCGAGTCTGCCGTTGAAAGAACTTTCAAAGCCTAAAATCCTACCGCTTCATCTCTGATAGAAACCGTGACACCGGGGTGATTTTGCCCCGGTGTTTTTTTGCGCTTAAAATGCGCACCCGATCCTTTGCCCGGGTCAGGGCCACGTAAAACAGCCGCCGCTCTTCTTCCAGTTCTCTCACATCCGGTTCCCTTCCGCAGGGGGTGTACCCTTCGTTGGCATCTAAAATGACCACCGTGTCAAATTCCATTCCCTTGGAGCCGTGAAAGGTGGAAAAAAAGATTTCCCCGGGCTTGGGCCGGTTCTGTCCGGAGGCGCTGTTCTGGTTTTTCTCACCGATCTGCCGCTGCAGGGTGCGGTATTCTGTGCTAAAGCGAAACAGTGCCTGGGGTCCTGCCTGGGAACCGGCGCTTTTGGCAAACTGCCACACCTGCTCCAATGCGTCCTCCACTCCGTTTCTCTCCACTGACGCCGCCCATCCGCCATACCCCGTGGCCTGCCACAGATAGCGCAGCGCCGCGTAGGGAGTCATGACAGACGCCTGCTGCAGAATCCTTTTCAGCCGCCGGATCTGCTCCACCTGTCCGGGATTTCCCCGGGCCAGATATTCCCATTCTTCAAAAGAAAACGGATCTTTGGGCACATGTTCCCGCAGCAGGCCTCGATTCGGCCGGTTTAAAATGCGGATCACATCCTGGGAAGTTCCGCAGCCGGAAGCCAGCATCAGATAGGCCATCAGATCTTCTGCCACCCCCTGACCGGCGTTTGCAGGCAGCGGTTCCCGCAGACACACAGGGATCTCCTCGCGGATGCACAGATCCAGCAGATACCGGGCCTGATATCGGCTGCGGTACAAAACCGCGGTCTGCTTTGGCCGCCGGGCGCAGGTCTTTAAATAGGCCGCGCAGTTTTCCGCTTCCTCTTCCTCATCCTCATAGGTGAAAGCAAGAATCCGGCCGGGATCCTTCCGAACGGCTTCCGGCTTTTTGTCAAAGCGGTTCTGATTGTGGGAAATCAGATGTCCGGCGGCTTCAATAATGCTTTTTGCACAGCGGTAATTGCGCTCCAGGCGCAGAATGGTTCCCTGGGGCCAGATGCTTTGAAAGGAAAGCAGAATCTTACTGTCCGACCCCCGAAAGCCGTAGATACTCTGGTCGTCGTCGCCCACCAGAAACAGATGTCCGCTGCCGTCTGTCAGCCGTTTTGCCAGAGCCAGCTGCATGGGATTCATGTCCTGGGCTTCATCCACAAGAAGGTGTGAAATCTCCTCCTGCCAAAGCTGCAGACGGTTGGGATGAAGGGAAAGATACTTCCACACCTCATTGGGCAGATCGTCGTAATCCATTCCGCCGCAGGCCGTCCGCTCCTCTTCCCAGCGGGTGTAAAGGGTATGAAACGTCTGGGCAGACATGGTCGATGGCTGGAAAGACCTGTTCATATCTCCCGGTCCGACATTGTTCTTCTTTGAAAGCTCAGAAAAAAAGAGCTCCATGGCAGGACGTTCCGCTGCCGGAAGTCCCGCCTGGACTCTTTTATACATAGTTCGTTTTTCCTGTTCCGAAAGGATATGAAAATTGCGTCCTTCTCTGTGCAGAAAATGATAGCAGAAGGCATGAAAGGTCAGAAAACGCACGTGCCCGGTTTCCCCGGGGCAAAGGGTTTCAAACCGACTCTGCATTTCGGCTGCCGCAGCCCGGGTGTAGGTAATCACAAGGATCTGCTTCGCCGGAACATTCTGTTCTGAAATCAGGTTCCGGACGCGGTGAACGATCACCGTGGTTTTTCCGGAACCGGGTCCTGCCAGGACCAGACAGGCCCGCCCCTTTGCTTTTACCGCAGCCTGCTGCTGCGTATCCAGTGGGTCGGACACAGAATCTCCTTTACGCCAGTGCTGCCGACAGTTTTTCCACTGCCGCCTTTAACCGGGCAACGGTCTCTTCCTTTCCCAGAAGAGCTGCCAGCTCCGTGGCTCCGCCGGGTGTCATGGGCTTGCCGGACAGAGCGGTACGCACCGGCCACAGCACTGCGCCGTTCTTTGCGCCCTCGTGGGAAGCGAAAGAGGTCAGCAGTTCGTACAGGGCGTCGTTGCTGTAATCCTCGGCTTCTTCAAACAGCGGAACCAGTTTTTTCAGCACTTCCAAAGAGGATTCCGGCGTGGTCTTCATCTTCTTGTGGGTGTACAGGTCGATGTCATATTCCGGTACGGCATCGATGAAATCCACATGCTCCGGAATGTCGCAGAACACGTCGATACGGGTCTTAACCATGGCAGCAACGGTTTTTAAGTCCACGGGACGATGCACGGCGTCTTTCAGGTAGGGAAGGGCCATCTCATAGAAACGATCCGCATCCATGGCCTTGAAGTATTCCCCGTTCATCCAGCGAAGCTTGGCGATATCAAACACCGCCGGGGCCTTGTTCATACGGCGATAATCGAAGGCCTGCACCATCTCCTCCAGGGAGAAGATTTCCCGGTTCTCTTCCGGGCTCCAGCCTAAGAGCGCCACGAAGTTTACGATGGCCTCGGACAGGAAACCCTGCTCGATGAGGTCTTCGTAGGAAGAATGGCCGCTGCGCTTGGAAAGTTTCTGGTGCTCTTCGTTGGTAATCAGCGGACAGTGCACATAGGTGGGAATATTCCAGCCAAAGGCCTCGTACAGACGATTGTACTTGGGCGAGGAAGACAGATACTCGTTTCCGCGCACCACGTGGGTGATACCCATCAGGTGATCGTCCACCACGTTGGCGAAGTTGTAGGTGGGATAGCCGTCGGACTTGATTAAGATCATGTCGTCCAGTTCGGCGTTGTCCACGGTGATGTCTCCGTAGATCTCGTCAGAGAAGGTGGTGGTTCCGGTGCGGGGGTTGTTCTGACGGATGACATAGGGCATACCGGCCGCAAGGCGGGCTTCCACTTCCGCCTTCGTCAGGGACAGGCAGTGCTTGTCGTAAAGGGAAATCTCCTTGTCGCCGATGCGCACGTGCAGGGTCTCCAGACGCTCCGGGGTGCAGAAGCAGTAATAGGCTTCGCCCTTTTCCACCAGCTGCTTGGCGTACTCCAGGTAAATTCCGGCCGCCTGGCGCTCGCTCTGGACGTAGGGACCCACCGGACCGCCGATGTCCGGACCTTCGTCGTGCTTCATGCCGGCTTTTTCCAGGGTGCGGTAGATGATGTCCACAGCCCCTTCCACCAGACGCTCCTGATCCGTATCTTCAATGCGGAGAATGAAATCGCCGTCTTCGTGCTTCGCCAGCAGATATGCGTACAAAGCAGTACGAAGATTGCCGATGTGCATACGGCCGGTGGGACTGGGTGCAAAACGTGTTCTGACTTTCATGGGTTTCCTCGTTTCTATATTCTATTTAACTGATCGGAGCCGGTACCGGCGGATCTTATAATGACGGATCCGCTTCAGATTCCGTTCCGATCATTTGGAGCAACTCGCTTCCGGGATGTTTAGCTGGTCTGACCCCGGTACTCTTTCTCGATCTGGCGGAACAGCTCCCCAAGCTTTGCCGGGTCTTTGGACGCCTGCTGGATTTCCTCCGCAGACTGTCTGACGGCGGAGGAGGCCTTCAGCTTTTCGATGGCTTCTCCGGTCTGGGCGCACAGGGCCGTGGGGATGTCGTATTTATCCGCCATGGTTTTGGCCAGCCGCCGGTCGCCGGATAACAGGCAGGCGGCGATCATGGCCCGGGCCGCGCTGTCCTTGCGGGTACGGCGGTAGCTCTGGGCGAAGCAGTCTGCTGCTTCCGGGAAGAAAAACAGGCGGGCGTAGGCCGTTCCCAGATTGTTCCAGATATCTGCCCACAGGGGCATGGGAATACTGTAACGGTCGGGCTCGTCTAACATCCGGCGGTATGATAGCACCGCTTCCTGGTAACGTCCCGTATCCAGCAGCCGGTCTGCGGACACTTTCAGCCGCTCCCCCGGACTTTGCTTTTCATAGGCCGCGATGGCCGTCATCACATCCCGCAGCTGCTGCTGGGTGACATAGCCGCTGGAGGCTAAAAGCGTTCCCACCAGCAGATGGGGAGCTGCGTGCTCCGACATCATCATGGACAGCTTTTCGCCGATTTCCGGCCGCAGGGCTTCTTCCGAAAGCCAGCGGCAAAGCTCGGCGGTGCAGAATGTAGAATCCACCAGCGAAAGATTGTGGATCACGTAATAACAGAGTTCTTCCAGCGAATACACCCGCAGGCCCGCGTTTTCAATCACAAAAGGAACGGCTGCCTGGGGCTGCCGGCACAATAATGCCTCATGCATTCGGTGCACCTCCTTTTTGCGCGGTTTCCAGCACTTCCCGGGGTTTTAGGATCGCTTTCCAGGTCTTGCCGGAGGACACAAACAGTTCGCCAAAGCCCAGATCTTCCACCACCACCTGAATCAGCACGGCGGACAGAGGCTTTACGGACACACGGATGCGGGTGGTCCGGGGCGGACGTTGGGGCAGATCCTTAAAAGTAATGGTCTGGGGATACTCCGAGGCGCTGTGGGCGTCCTGAAGATAAAAGGTCAGCTCACCGGCGTCGTCTAAAATCAGCTCGCAGGAAGCCGAAGCTTCGTACCAGCTTTCGCCGGCATTAAGAAGCCGCCAAGGGATCACCTTGTCCTGATCTTTCACCCGCAGGCTCACCGAGCGCAGCAGTTTTTCGTCGCCCCAGTAGACAAAGGGCCAGTCCCGGTCGGTGCCTAAGATGCGGGCGGCAAAACAGGCCCCTTTGGCATACAGGTTTTTGCCTGCAAACACCCGCCGTCCATGGCACAGAAAATTCAGGCTTTCCTTCAGCCATCCGCCGTCAAAGCCGTCTCCGGTAAGATAGACCCCGGAAACCGGCGATCCGCCCATGCGCTCTTTCGCGATGGCGCAGAAAGCGGCATCCGCGTTGCTGGCGTCCATGGTGTGCATTACCCGGTCAATGGCTACCGTCTGAGGACTGGTGCGCTGATTTCGGTGCAGACGGCAGGAAACGAGTCCTTTGGCGCCGTAATCAAACAGCATCACATCCTGCAGAAAAATCTGTGGTTCCTGATGGAATGTAAAGTAATAAAAACTCTCTCTGCGGTCCATGACCCGGATCTGTTCCCGGCGCAGATTTAACAAAGCGCCGGCTTCATGCAGCATGGAAACCGCCGCCTCGTTTAATTCGGATACGCAGAAAACCACGGTGTGGGTGGTGGCGTCATCCGCCGCGTGTCCCGACAGCACAAACAGCCGGGCTAAAAACAGGGCTAATAGCTCCACCGCCCGATGTTCCGTTCCGTCTAAAAACACGGTCTCGCCGGCCAGCGCTTTCTGGTAAACGGAAGCCACTTCCGTGGCCTGATGTGTGGAGGAAAGACGCTTCGCCTCCTCCCCAAAGGCCCATCGGGACGACCCCCGCACCCGGGCAATGGCTGTGGGAATCTGATAGGATTCGCTGCCCACGATGGTGCTGACCGTGGCAGGTTCTTTTGCCTGCAGCGGCATATAGCAGAATATGGTGGTATCTTCCCGCAGATCAATACCGTAAAAAATCGGATCCGCCATAGGATCTCATCCTCCTACAAGACCTCAAAAAACTCCCGGGCAATGCGGTCTTTTTCCCTGTACTCTTCCAGAATCTGCGAAGCCCGTCCCGTGTTGGCGCGTTCAAGTTCTTCCGACGCGCGGCACAGAAGATCATATCGGCTTGCGGTGCCCGGCCGCAGCATGCCGGAGAAGCGGATGCTGTCCTCCCGGCAGACCTTGGTGCGGTCTTCCGCGTCGAACAGCCGGTAATCCAGCTCCTGCCCGTAAAACAGGACAAATTCATGGACGTAGATGCCCGGATAGGCCTGCAGCATCTCTTCTTCCCGCAGGGTTCCGTCACTCTGCTTCCAGGAAATGATCATCCGCTGGCCGGGTTCGCTGTAATATTCCACATAGAACTTGTCGTACAGCTGGTACTTTAAGATCAGCCGGCGGTCCATGCGGCGGAAAAAGGCGAAATACACCCGGGACGCAATGGCCGTGCGGATCAGGTCGTCTAAGATTTCAAATTCGCCGTCCGTAATGGTGGCGGCGGTGGCCAGGCGCTTCATCAGCGCGTAGCGGCAGCTGTCGGAAACCTCTTTTTTCGCTGCGATATCCGCGAAAATCTGAGGAAAGACATCGATGGTCCGCTGGCCGGGGGACACCAGATACAGATGCGCCCAGTAATTCTTCCAGGCCGCGATAACCATGGAATTTCCGCCGCCGGCACAGAAGGCCGGAAATACGCTGCCCGAAGGCACGGAAAAGTCCTCCGCAAACAGCATCTGCACCAGAATGCGCTCCGCTAAGGCCATGGCATAAGGCGCCGCCGGATCCTTCTGGGCTTCCCACAGACGCATCATGCGCCCGGTGGGGCCGATGTAGTGCAGGCACAGATACTGGGCCAGCTGGGCATCATGAATCCCGCTGTCCAGAAGCCGCCCGCACCATGAAAGCATAAAGTCGTCGCTCCACTCGGCGCCGTTGACGTTCACCAGATGGGAAAACAGGGATTCCAAAGCCCTCTCTTCCACTAAAGTTCCCGGGAACCGGCGCAGGCACACAAAGGCCTTGTGATACTGTCCGCTGCCGATCCAGGCCGCCAGCACATAGCTGCGCAGCTCCGGCGTAAAGGGATCCAGCTCGGTCAGGGTGGCAAAATGGGACTGAATCAGATCCTCCCGCCCGATGGAACGCAGATAGGCAATGATGGTGGGATACCAGGCGGTCTTTTCTTCGTCGCTGATCTGCCGGGAAGCCAGCATCTGGGTAATCATGCGCAGTCCCGGATCCGCGGCGGTAACCGCCTTGGGCTCCTCTTCCGTTTCGGGAGCAGCCTGGACTTCCTTTTTGCGGGTCAGCCCCTCTTCTTTTACGGCTTTTTCGCTGACGTAACCGGAAGCGGCCTTCTTTTTCTTCTTTTCCGCCTTGGGCGGCAGATCCTTCATGGAAATGCGGTAGCCGGCATAGGCGGACATGGCCCGCACCAGATAGGGCAGGGCCTCCGGAATGCGTGGCTGCATCCGCTGGTAAAGGCTTTCCACGTCAAACAGGGACTCCACATACATGGCGTCCCGATCCGCCACCAGATTGCCGGAGGCATCTTCTAAGAAAACCGCCGCATCCGCGGTGTACAGCGGCAGATGAGCCGCACCGTCTCTGGCGGCGGCCATCACCGTGCCCGACAGCTGTTCGTGGCACACATACACCCGGGACAGCCGGGGCAGACGGCTGGAAACCTTATGGATAAACAGCAGCGGCGCCATCTCCTCGCAGACCTGCACGTCCGGTTCGGTGCGGCGCAGAAAATCCTGATACAAAAGAGCCAGGTTTTCGTCGATGCGGCCCTGATGCATCTGCTCGGCAATAAAGCTGTCGATCACCGGCAGGTACATTTCGTAGGTGTCGGGATCCTTTTTCCGAGCCGAAACGATATTGGCGTAGAGCACGGCGTATTTTTCCGCCGGCAGAGTGCTCTGCAGATGGAAGAACCGGGTCACCACCCGAGGCAGGGGCTCCACATTGGCCTGGGGCACGCTCATCAGGTAGGCTTCATAAATGCCGGTCATGCGGATTTCCGCGTCGATGGCCCGACGGTACCAGATCAGATACTCTTCCCCGTACTGATGTAAAGACAGCATCAGCGCCACGATTTTTTCCAGCAGGATGCGCTCCGGGAAAGCCTCGTAGGCCGACTTCAGAAGGGTTAAGATCCGGCGGCGGTCCGCTGCTGCGCCCGTGTCGGCCACTTCGGCTAAGCGGATGGCGATGTCGGCGGTAAAGGCCCGGCGGCGGCGGATCCACTCCAGCAGAAGGAAGGGCACTTTGTCCAGACTTCCCAGCAGATAGGGATACTTCACAAGAATCTCATAGGCTTCCAGATGCAACAGGGGCGAAATGCGGCCGGCCACAAGCTGCTGCTCGATGGCGTGATATTTTAAGGCGCTGTCCTCTTTCCAGTCCTGCCGCACCTGAAGTTCAATCCAGAACAGGCGCAGATCCTGGGGATGGCGCTGGCAGATGGACAGAATCTCCGCCGTCATCTTTTCAGAATAGGCCGACTTTTTCTTTTCCAGCCGGCTCCACAGATACAGCAGAAACGCCCACTCGGCGCTGTTGTGATCGGTGATGTCTTTCCGCAGATCCGTAATGATCCACAGGGCATTTTCGTTCTGGCCGTTTTCCAGTACCGCCATGGCCGAAAGCAGCCGGCACCAGACATCTAAAGATCCGGATCGGGCGCTGACCGCGTTTAAATCCCGGATCCATCGCTTGGTCCACTCGGAAACACCCATGCGGCCTAAGCGATAGCTTTCGTAATCCCGAAAAGCCCGCAGAATCAGGGTGCGGCTGTCGTGCTCCTTTTCCTTTGGCCAGTCGTCCATGGCACCGGAACAGGCAATAATGGTAATGACACGGGTCTGGCCGCCGCTGGTAAAACGGATGCGGCCGTAATTCTGGCCGGGATGCATCCGGTCGGCCCGCAGATAGAAATAGGACTGGAAGGAACTGCCCATGAACTGCTCCGCAGAGATTTCAGGGGGCTCCACTTCAATGAAGGAGGCGTCACTTTCCACGGAAAGGTCCAGATATCCCCATCCGCTGCGGGCGATGTCGATGCTCTCCCGCCGATCCTCGTAAATGAATTCGTAGCGTCTGGTCTCCTCCGGGATATCGCAGGTAATGCGGCTTTTTAAGCCCGCCGCCACCAGAAATTCTTCCAGGTTGCGGGAAGAAAGCAGACCCCGCCGGTAGCCCTGGTATAAAAGCCGGGTGCGCTGATCGAACTGACTGATCCAGGAGGCGAAGCCATCGGTAAAGAACATGCGAAGGGCCTCTTCCCACTGTTCCCGGGCCAAATCAGCAAAATCAGAAAGGGTTTCTAAATTTCCTCGGGAGGAAGTAAGGGGAACGGATTCAAAAGAAAACTCATAGGGAATGCGTGCCACGCACTGGCTGCAGACGATGACAAAGGCGCCGTCCATCACCTCGCCGCCCTTGGCACCGGGTACGTTGACTTCGTAGGCGATCTTCACCTTCAGACCCGCAAACTGGGGCTGGGTGCAGACCACGTAAGGGTTGGTGGAATACACCAGTCCGCGCAGGGGAATCTCGTTGGCGGAAGCCACTTCAAAACTGCCCGTCACAAAAGAACCGGCTGGAGATTCCACCCGGATACTAGCAGGCCGGCAGTCAACCACCGGAGCCTGGGCTGTAAATTGATCGTTTGCTAACGCCTGAATCCTCTTACGCACGACTGTTTCCCTTAGAACGAACCTTTTGACACACGCATACGAATGAATTATAGTTGAAACAACCTGAAAAAAGAAGAGAAAATGAAAAATTCTTATCCCTGATATAAAGAAGGAGTTTTTTATGTCCGTCATTCAGCATAAGGATCACTTTCACGGAAGCGACCTGGAAAAAATCGAAGCCCTGTACCACATCCCCAAGGATGAAATCATCAGTTTTTCGGCAAATGTCAATCCTTTAGGTATCTCCGGACGCCTTCGGGAATCTATTGCCGAACACGTGGATGCCATCTGCTCCTACCCCGACCGGGAATACACCCAGCTGCGCAGAGAACTGGCGGATTACACCCAGAGCCGTCCCGAGCAGATCACGGTGGGAAACGGCACCACGGAGCTGATTTCTCTGTTCATCGAACTGCTGTCTCCCAAGCGAGCGCTGATCCTCGGTCCCACCTATTCCGAGTACGAACGGGAAGTCACCCTGTGCGGCGGTTCCGTGCGCTATTTCCCGCTGCATGCCGAGAATGATTTCCGCACGGATATCGACGCCCTGTGCGCCCTGATCCGGGAAGCGCCGGATCTGCTGCTTTTATGCAATCCCAACAACCCCACCTCCACCTGCATTCCCGCTGCGGATCTGCGCCGGATTTTAGACGTGTGCAAGGAGCGCAACGTCTTTGTCATCATCGACGAAACCTACGTGGAATTTGTGGAGAATCCCGCGAAGGTGACCGCCATTCCTTTGACCAACGATTACAACAATCTGCTGGTGCTGCGGGGAACCAGCAAGTTTTTTGCCGCCCCCGGCCTGCGCTTAGGCTATGCGGTCTGCGGAAACAACGATCTGCTCATCCGGGCCGGCACGAAAAAAAGCCCCTGGATGATCAACTCCCTGGCTGCGGTCTGTGCCGGGTCCATGTTCACCGACAAGGACTATATTGAAAAGACCAGAGATCTGATCCGCCGGGAACGGGAGCGCATGTATGAGGCTCTTCGGGCTGACAGCCGGTTTACGCCCTTTATGCCCGCGGCGAACTTCATGCTGGTGAGGATTGAAGATCCGGATCTGGATTCTCATATTCTCTTCGACCGCTGCATTAAGCAGAGGCTGATGATCCGGGACTGCTCTACGTTCCCATTTCTGTCAGATCGGTATACTCGGTTCTGCTTCCTGCTGCCGGAGCAGAATGATCGGCTGATGAAGGCGCTGATGGAATAAGAGAAAACCGCGGGATGTTTAAAGAAATTCCCGATA
>JAZPYY010000033.1:0-10521 GCA_045544375.1 Shuttleworthella sp. | reverse complement strand
GTCAACGATGTCTACGGCACCAAGGATCAGCAGGACATCGAACCCTTCTGCTTCTTCGGCAACAGCCTGGTAGCCGGCAGCGTAATCGTAACCGAGAAGGCAAAGGATAAGGACATCGCGGCCCTGCTTACCGCCGTGGATTACCTATACTCCCAGGAAGGCGGACTGCTGCGCTCCATCGGCTTCTCCGACGTGCAGCAGCAGGAACTTCAGGACGAATTTTACGCAGCCCATCATCTAGACAACGGCGTCTATGACATCACCCAGAACGAAGACGGCGAGGATATCTACAACATTCACAACGAGCGGGACAACGAAGACGACCTGGCCCAGTCCGCCATGATGGAGCGGGTCAGCGGCTTAAAGATCGAGAAGAACGTGAACCACGGCTATCCCACCTATAAGCAGAACGGCGTGGATCTGTGGGTATGCTACTCCGATTACGGCATGATCTCCGGCACGGTCACCGGCCAGCTCTCCGCGGACCAGTCTCAGGAAGTGGCGGGCATCCAGAGCTCCGTAACCACCTTCATGGATCAGACCGTGGCGGATTTCGTGGCCGGCCGCAAAGACATCGAAAGCGACAGTGACTGGGAAGCCTACTGCACCGAACTGGAAAGCTACAACCCCCAGACCTACGCAGACTACATCAACGAAGTGCTGGGCAACTGATGACAAAGGGGACAGGCACTTTTGTCACGGAGCCGGGTTCCAACCTGAATCCGGGAGATGATGAATGACAAACGCCGGGAACGGGACCCTCGTTCCCGGCGTTTTAAAAAGCAGCAAAGAAGGAGACAGCCATGAAAGCCATTCGCTTACAGACCGCTGATCTGACCCAACCCCTGGGCCTGGATGTGCGTGTGCCGCGGTTTACCTGGAACGCCCAGGGCGGCATCCGCCAGACCGCCTACCGTCTGGTGGCCGTATCGGAGGACGAAACCCTGCTGTTTGACAGCGGCCGGGTGGAAACGGACGCCATGAACTGCATATACGAGGGCAGCCCTCTGCAGAGCCGCCAGCAGGTGACCTGGAAGGTGTGCCTGTGGGATGAAACCGGGGCGGAAGAGTGGTCCGAGGCGGCGGTATTCGAGATGGGGCTCCTTTCCGAAGACGACTGGTGCGCGAAATGGATTACCGGCGTGGACACGGACCGGGCAAAGCGCCTGCCGGCGGATTGCTTTCGGAAAATCTTTGCCGTAACAAAGCCGGTTCAGAAGGCCCGGCTGTACGCAACGGCCCTGGGCACTTATGAAGCCTGCATCAACGGACAGAAAGTCAGCGACGTCCTGGCGCCGGGCACAACGGATTACGAAAAACGGCTGTATGATCAGACCTATGATGTCACGGCCTGCCTTCGGGGAGGCAGGGATACCGGAAACGTGCTGACCTTTACCGTGGCAGATGGCTGGTACAAAGGCAAACTGGGCGCGGACCAGAAAGAGTTCTTCTTCGGAACGCAGCTTGCCCTTTTAGCCCAGCTGGAAATCACCTACACCGACGGATCCCAGGAGGTCATCGGCACCGACGAAACCTTCGACTGGTGCAATGACGGCCCGGTTTGTTTTACCGATTTAAAAGACGGCGAGGTCTATGATGCCCGAAACGTACCCTCCTTCGGGCACAAGGCCATTCTGGCGCCGGAAGCCGTGCAGCGCATAGTGCCCACGGCTTCCAATGCGGCGCCCATTGCGGAGCATGAACATTTTGAGGCAGCGCTGATGGAGAGCCCCTCCGGACAGATGATCCTGGATTTCGGACAGAACATGGCCGGCTACGTGGCGTTCCGGGTGCATGAGCCGGCGGGCACCCAGATCCGCCTGCGGCTGTTTGAGGCCACGGATCACGGGGAGTTTTCCGATGCGTCCTTAAGCTTTCCCGAGGGCAACAACGTTCCCACGGTGCGCCAGGAAATCATCTATACCGCCGCGGGCGCGGAGGGGGAGGAATTCCATCCGGCCTTCTTCTACGCGGGATTCCGCTACGCGATGGCGGAGCGGCGGCCGGCGGCGGATGATATCGCAGGCAAAGGCGATGCAGCCGGCAAGGAGACGGCGTTATTTACAGGAAGCGCAGATGGCTGGGAGCCCTTCGCCGCGGATCCGGCGGATTTCTGGGCCATCGCGGTTTACAGCGACCTGGAATATGAGGGAACCTTTGCCTGCTCCAACCCCAAGGTGACGCAGTTTTATAACAACACGGTCTGGAGCATGAAGAGCAACTTTGTGGACGTGCCCACGGACTGTCCCCAGCGGGAAAAAAGCGGCTGGACCGGAGATGCCCAGGTATTTTGTTCCACGGCGGTTTCCATAGCGCAGACCGAGGCCTTTTACCGGAAGTGGCTGAAGGATGTGCGGGACAACCAGAGGGAAGATGGCACGGTGCGAAACGTGAACCCCACCTGCCACCGGCCGGGGGGAAATATGGATATGCTGGACGGGTCCACCGGCTGGGCGGACGCGGCGGTGATCATTCCGTATCTTCTGTGGAAGCGTACCGGAGATGTGTCCTTTATCCGGGATAACCTGGATCTGATGCAAGGCTGGAAGGATCGTCTGGTGGCGGTCTGCCGGGACAAGAGCCTGTTTGATCCCAATCTGCCCGAGCCATATGCGCAGATGGTTCCTTTATATCAGGCGTATAAACTGAAGGACTCGGAGTGGAATCAGTACATTCCCGAGGCCGGCATGCACTGGGGCGAGTGGCTGGTGCCCAAGTCCCAGGAGCCCCCGGAGGTGGATGACGTAACGGCCCTGATCGCGCCGAAGCAGGCGCTGACCTGCGCCTATGCCTGTTATTCTATGGGGCTGCTGGCGGACATGCTGGAGGTTTTGGATTATAATGAGGAAGCCGCCTTCTGCCGCGCCCATGCCGAGGGCAGCCGCAGGGCCTTCCACGTCCACTGGGTGAACAACGGCACCATTGAAACGAATCACATGGCGGAGCTGGTGCGGCCCCTGGCCCTGGGGCTGCTGACAGACGAAGAGAAGAAAAACGTGGCCGCGAAGCTGAACCACATGGTCTTTGCCCGGAATTACAAGGTGGGCACCGGCTTCCTGTCCACCCCCTTCCTGCTGCCGGTGCTGGCGGAAAACGGCTATATCGAATCTGCCTATCGCATGCTGGAAAATGAGGAGGCGCCCGGATGGCTGGCCATGGTAAACCAGGGCGCCACCACCGTGTGGGAGGATTACGAGTGTTATGACGCAGAGGGTCACCCTGTGGCAAAGTCCTTCAACCACTATTCTCCGGGAGCCGTGGTGGGATTCCTGTTCGATACGGTCTGCGGCATCCGGGTGGACGGAGAGAATCATGTGACCATTGCCCCGCAGCCCGGGGGAAGCCTCACCTTTGCCAAGGCCAAAACCCGGACGCCCTACGGCGTGGTGGAAAGCGGCTGGGAGAAGGGAGAGGATGGAAAAACGGTGTACACCGTCTCGATTCCGGCCAATGTGACCGCACAGATTGTGCTGCCGGATGGGAAAAAATGTGATGTAACGGCAGGAACATACCGGTTCTGACAAAAGTCACCAGGTAAACACAGAATCATCCTAACGAGAGAAGAATCAGAAAGAAAAACAGAACAGAATCAGAAGAAATTAATCCCTCCCACATATGGCAGTGCCCTTATAATGCAAGTATAGGTATCATCTGTCCCAGGCTTTGAAAGGAGGGAATATGAAACGTAAAACAGTCTGGCTTTCTTTTGGACTTGCGGTACTATTAACGGCGAGCACGCTTTTTAGCGCCTGCGGCTCGCAGAAACCGTCTTCCGGTACGCCGGCGGAAACGGCCGAAAGCAGCGAAACCGGCACCGAAGCGGAAACGGAAACCGACACCGAAACCGAAACGGAGGCAACGGAGCCGGCGGACACCGAGGCAGCATCGACGGAAGATCCCGACGAAGAGCCGGTGGCGCTGGATGCGGACGACATCATGATTCCGGGCCAGTCGGATCTGCCTGCCGGCGTGGAGTATCAGTTCCTGGGTGAACATGATACCCACATCATCGGCATGGCAAAGGTCACCGGAAACCTGTATTACAACGGCACCTATGACGTGGTGGCATCCATCTGGGGATATTCCGCGGGCATGTCCTGGGGCACCTGGGACTTTAAGGACGGCGTCTTTACCCTGGACGACGAAGATAATGACTATCATTTTACCGTGGAAGCGGAAAACGGAAACGAGTACGCTTTTGCAGTGAAGGACATGCATAACGAGGATTGCGTCCTTAAGGCGGTGATGGATACGGAACGGCCCATCAGCACCCTGCACCAGGATCCCGATCCGGAAGCGTCCATCGTGGTGAAAGAGCCGAAGGAGCCCTATGTGCAGCCGGCCCAGACCGACCGCTATTCTGCCATGAGCAACGAGGACTGGGAAACCCTCTGGCGGGAGGACAGTTACGAAATCGCCGCGGGTCAGGAACTGCTGCAAGATTACGGCACCAAAGAGCCGGATGCCCTGTTTATGCAGACCCTGCCGAAGGAGTGGTTCATTCCGGTGGCGGAGGATCAGCGGGGAACCGTGGAACGGGTCACCTACGAGACCTACGGCTATTCCTGGTATGAAGAGCAGGGGATTCCGGAAGAGGAATGGGAGCCCATTGAAAAAGATTGCTATGTCTATCTGCCGGCCGGGTATAACGAAAACGAAAAATACAACGTGTACTACCTGATACACGGCGCAGGCGGCAATGAGACCAACTGGTTCTCCATGAACTGCGACAATACGAGTGCGGAAAACGGCGCCGGCGACTTCGTGGTGCTGCTGGACAATCTGATTGCCTCCGGGAAAATCGCGCCCACCATCTTTGTGGCGATCACGTCCAATTCGGATGTCAGCGATAAGATGCTGAAGATGAAATACACCTACTCCGCCAATCATGAGATCTACAGCCTGCCCACGGAACTGGAGCGGGATCTGATTCCGGCGGTGGAAGGAAAATATTCCACCTGGCTGACCGGCGAAGGCATTGAAGCCGAGCGGGAAAGCCGCATGCACCGGGCCTTCGGCGGCCTTTCCGGCGGCGCCTATCAGACCTGGGTGTGCATGCCCGAAAACATCGACGTGATGGCCTATTACTGCCCCATGTCCAACGGCAGCGACGGCGGAAACGATCCCCAGGAGATGATGGACAAACAGTACGCGCAGCTGGTGGAAGAGATGGACGGCGGGAAATATCCCGTCGGGTATCTGTTCGCCCACTGCGGACGCAAGGACCACTGCTTCGAATACGAAACCGACACGGTCAACCGCCTTGTGGACAAGGATGGCGGAAACGCGCTGCGCTACGGCGAAAACTTCTATTACTATACGCCGGAAAACGGAACCCACACCGCCAAGTACTTTATCCTGGCGGCCTACAACTCCATGCAGGTGTTTTTTAAATAACCAAGCGTGAAATAATGAGCCATGGGTTCGCGAGTCTGTCGTGCATGGCTCGATGTGCGCATCGAGCAAACGAAGAGAGCGGAAAGGGAGTCATCCCTTTCCGCTCTTTACAGGTGCGTGATATGGTCGGAAGACCTCAAAGCGACAGGCACTTCTGATGCTCCTGTTCTCAGGCTCACTCTTTCATTTTCTTGATCAGCACCTTGCGCACCCGGCGCTCTTCGATGTCCATCACCTTGACTAAGCATCCGTCATAGGCGAAGGCTGCGCCGGCCGGGGGGAATCCGTCGAACATTTCGATGCACCAGCCGCCGATGGTTTCGCTGTCGTAGTCAAAGTCCGCGGGTTTCCAGCCCACCAGTTCCAGGACGTCCGAGATGGCCGTATCGCCGTCCAGTTCCCAGGTGCCGTCTTCCTGTTCTACGATTTCTTCTTCCACGTCGTCAGTTTCATCCCAGATTTCGCCCACCAGCTGCTCCAACACATCTTCCATGGAAACGATACCCAAGGTTCCGCCGTATTCGTCGGTGACGATGGCTAAGTGCTGCTGCGCCTCCCGCAGGGCGGATAAGACCGCCGGCAGCTTCATGGTTTTATAGACGTAGCAGGGTTCCAGCAGCAGTTCCTTAAAGGCCGGGGTGTCGTGATCGATTAAGGCCTTTAGGAAGTGGTTCATGGACAGCACGCCGATGATGTGGTCGATGCTGCCGTCATACACGGGAATACGCGAGAAGGGCGAATCCACCACCGAGGGAATTTCCTCTTCCCAGGTGTCGATGTCGATGGCCACCACGTCCACCCGGGCGGTCATGATTTCGGAGACGGAAATGTCTGCAAAGTCGATGGCGGCGGTGATCAGTTCGGAGGCGTCTTCGTCGATGACGTCCTCGTCTTCCGCGGTGTCGATGATGGTGTGCAGCTCTTCCACGGCCGCGTCGCTGTCGTTGGTTTTGTCACCCTTCATCCACATAGTCAGCAGATTGACCAGGGCCACCACCAGTCGGGTGATGGGGAACAGGATCACGGACAGGCCGCGGATGGGGCCGGCGATTATCTGGGAGAAGCTGGTGGCGTTTTTCTGGGCCGTGATCTTGGGAACCGTTTCGCCGAAGATAATGACGGCCACGGTGATGACTAAGGTGGATACCCAGGCGTACTGATCGCCCAAAGCCAGAGTCACAGCCACGGAACCCATGGAGGAGGCGGCGATATTAACCAGGTTGTTGCCCACTAAAATGGCGGACAGGGCGTCATCAAAATGCTCGGTTAGGTTCAGCGCCCGGGCAGCCCGTTTGTTTCCTTCTTCTGCGGCGTGCTCCAAGCGCACCTTGTTGCAGGAGGAGAGGGCCATTTCCGAAGCCGAGAAAAAGGCAGAGAAGGCAATGCAGAGCACCACGGCAGCGATTAACATGGGTACACTCATTTCGCACCCCCTTTCCGGCTGTCGGCATCCGGCGTCCGGTCTGCGGCTTCCTTTCCGGCCGCGGATTTATCGGATCTGTCTGCCTTGTCTTCCGACTGGTGTCTGGCATGGCGTAAATCAGCAGATTCTGCCTCAGCCGGGTTTTCTCTCTCATCGGCAAGCTTCACCTTCAGACGCATGATGCGGTTGTGGGCCATGCGGGCGATGACGATCTGCATGCCGTAGGCCGTAAACCGCTGTCCCTCGGTGGGGATCAGAGCAAAGGCCTCGTAGGCCAGCTCGCTCATCAGCTTGTTCTGCAGGTCGTCCTCTTCCTCTTCTGATATGGCCAGATCCAGCTCGTCTAAGACGTCCAGCACATGTTCTTCCGGATTGATGCTGTAGCTTCCGTCAGGCAGCTGGATGATGTTTTCGATGGCCTGATCATCCTCGTCCCAGATTTCACCCACCAGCTCTTCTAAGATATCTTCCACCGTCACCAGGCCTAAGGTGCCGCCGTAATTGTCGGTGACAATGGCCACGTTTAATTTCTGCCGGGACATTTCCGGCAGAAGATCGTCGATCTTGGTGGACTGGTGCACAAAGTAGGGCTTGGAAAGCAGGGGACGGATGTCCGGAGGAGCCTCGCCCCGGCGGGTATTGCGCACGTAGCGCTTGATATAGGAGCGCACGTGGAGGATGCCCACGATGTGGTCAATGGTGCCTTCATACACCGGCAGCCGGCTGTGGTTCTGCTCCTTGATAAAGGCCAGAAGTTCCTCCGGGTTCATGTCGATGTTGATGGCCGCCATATCCACGCGGCTGGTTAAAATGCTTTCCACCGTAACGTCGCCAAACTGCAGGGCAGAAGAAATCAGATCTCCCTGTTCCTCGTTGATGGCGCCGGATTCGGTCATATCTTCAATGATGTCATACAGCTCGTCTTCCGTAACGGAGGCTTCCGGTTCGCCTTTGGTCAGGCCGGAAACAAACTGGCCGATGGCGGTCAGAATCGCAGACAGAGGCGCAAACAGCGTCATAAACAGCTGCAGAGAAGAGGCCAGCAAAAGGGACAGAGACTCGCAGTATTTGCGGGCAATGCTTTTGGGCATCATTTCTCCGAAGAAAAAGACGGCTAAGGTGGTGATTAAGGTGGAAACCGTCACCGCGGACAGGCCGTAAAGGCGCGTAACCATAACGGTCACCAGCGAAGCCGTGGCCAGATGGGTGATATTTGTTCCGATCAGAATGGTGGTGATTGCGCGGTCCATGTGCTCCGTGATCCAGAGCGCGCGCTCCGCGCGGCGATCCCCGTGTTCGATGCGGACTTTTAACCGCGTACGGGATACAGACGCGAAGGCTGTTTCACAAACAGCGAAGTAGATTGCTCCGAAGAGCATGAGGATAACAATCAGGATTGATATTCGACTGCCATCGTCCATAAGGAAAAAATCACACTCCTTTTTGCGCACGAATTCGTTGTGCGGTGCAGCGGCGGCCGGTGAAAAATGCCCGGATGCTTCGAAGAAGGCCGCAGGCGATCCGAAAGATACATGCCTGCCGGATCACAGAAAATGCCGGAAGCCGCTGGAAAAATGTATCGTTTCAGAGTATAGCATGCCTTTTCTTACAGCGTCAAGCAGGTTAAAGGGGGCATAAGGCATCTGCGAGATGGTCGAAACAAATATGGAGACAAAAACAGGAAAAATCATATGTGGGCTCAGATGCCCCGGGGGCGGGATGACAAGGATTGACGAATCCGCGGAAATCCTTCAAAATAGAGCCAGAGTACGCAGCACAGCCTGCCCATCTGTTGGCCGGCGAAGTTAAAACCGGCTAGGCATACAGGACAGTCTTTGACTGTATAAAAGAGACTTTCAGAAAAGGGGATTATTTCCAAAAAGAAAAGGAGGAAGCGGCATGGCAGTAGATATCAGAGCATTGCCCTTTTGTCTGGATGACGAACAGGCAGCCTGGGTGGAGAGCACCTGGGAGAGCATGACCACAGAGGAAAAGATCGGACAGCTGTTCTGCGGCGCCTTAGGCGGCATGACAGAGGAATCCATCCGCGGTATTACGGATCTGAATTTCGGCGGATTCATGGTGCGGGCCATTCCCGGCGGCGCACTTCGGGATGGTGTGAACCTGGCCCAGAGTATGAGCAAGCTGCCCCTGCTGATTTCCGCCAACTTAGAGACCGGCGGCGACGGCGCTGTAGCTGAGGGCACCCTGTTTGCCAACCCCATGGGAGCTACGGCCACCGGCGATCTGGAAAACGGCTATCGTCTGGGCAAGATCTCCACGGCAGAAGCCCACGAATGCGGTATCCGCTGGGGCTATGCACCCATCATCGACATCGACCGCTGCTATCACAACCCCATCACCAACATCCGCTCCTTCTCCAGCAAGACGGAAGAAGTGCTGGAAATGGCCCGGGGCTATCTGCGGGCGGCTAAGGAAGAGGGTGTGCTGCCAACCATCAAGCATTTCCCCGGCGACGGCACGGATGAGCGCGACCAGCACCTGTTGGTCAGCGTCAACCGCATGAGCGCCGACGAGTGGATGGAAACCTCCGGCAAGGTGTATGGCACCCTGATTGCCGAAGGCGCCCCCACGGTGATGATCGGCCACATCGCTCAGCCGGCCATGGCCCGCCTGGTGAACCCCGAGATTTCTCAGAAAGAAGCCATGTACCCGGCCTCCATCTCCAAAACCCTGGTGACCGGTGTGCTGCGGGATAAGCTGGGCTTTAACGGCCTTGCCATCACGGACTCCACCCTGATGGTGGGCTACATGCAGAAGCTGCCCCGCAAGGAAGCTCTTCCTTTGTCCATCGAAGCCGGCATCGACATGATCCTCTTTAACCGCAATGCAGCAGAGGATTTCGGCTACATGATGGATGGCTACAAAAACGGACTGCTGTCCGACGAGCGCCTGCATGACGCCGTGTTCCGCATCCTGGCGGCTAAGGCCATGCTGAATCTGCATAAGGATCGCACGGTTCCGGCGCCGGAGAAGAGCGTTATCGCCTGCGACCAGTTTAAGGCCTGGACGAAGGAAGCCGCCGATAAGGCTCCGACCCTGGTGAAAAACAACGGCCGCATCGCCCTGCCTCTTTCCCCGGAAACCCACCGCCGCATTTACTTAAACGTCATCGAAAACGAGCCCAACGACAAGTCTCCCTTTGCGGCAGATATCAAAGCCCGCCTGGAAAAGGAAGGCTTCGAGGTGACTCTGCGCCAGCGGGAACTGCATATCAACATGGAAGACATGCTCACCGGCAAGATGACCCCGGATGCCATGCGCATCATGGGCGAGATCCGCGCCACCACGGAGCAGTTCGTATCCCAGTATGATATGGCCATGATCGTCCTGAACATGGCCACGGTTTCCAACGCCACCGTGGTGCGTGTGGCCTGGAGCGTATTTGCGGGCATGGGCAACGACATCCCCTGGTACGCCGGCGAGATGCCCTTAGTGGTGGTCAGCTTCTGCAATCCCTACCATCTGCTGGACATCCCCATGGCGGACATTTACGTCAACGCCTACACGGCCAACGAGGCTACCCGGGATGCGGTCTTTGACAAGCTGATGGGACGCTCGGAATTCAAGGGAGTTTCCCCGGTGGACGCCTTCTGCGGACACGAGGACTGCATGGTCTGATTATAATTTCATTTAATTAATCCGTGAAGGGTGGGCTGCAAGAGGAAGCCCCACCTTCA
>JAZPYY010000032.1:0-30440 GCA_045544375.1 Shuttleworthella sp. | reverse complement strand
GATACCAACGGTCGTCGGAGCAACAATAACCTTCAGATCCGGATAGTTGTCAAGCAGAGCCTGCGTCTGGTCGGTGGACTTCTGCGGCTCGTCAAAGTCGGAGGCCAAGCGGTCTTAGGAAGACAAACCAAATGATCAACTCCTTGGCTCACAGAACGACATGGCTACGATCCGACTTAGCGGCGATACCAACGGTCGTCGGAGCAACAATAACCTTCAGATCCGGATAGTTGTCAAGCAGAGCCTGCGTCTGGTCGGTGGACTTCTGCGGCTCGTCATCGCCGTAAGCCACTTCTACCAGCTCAATCTTCGCATACTTCTCATCGCTCTCGGCAATGCTCTTCATGGCATCGATCCAGGCGTTCTGGTTCGTAGCCTGAGAGGTGGCGGAAAGGATGGCGTACTGGCCTTCGCCGCCGCACAGATCATAAACGGCGTCAATCAGAGCCTGACCAACTTCGGTCACACCGGCCTGGTTGCAGAAGGTTGCACGGGCATTGGCTACAACGTCGGAGTCAAGGGAGCAGACCTTGATGCCGGCATCGGCAGCTTCCTGCAGAACAGCAGCAAGCGCGTTGGCGTCGTTGGCAGCGATGGCGATGGAGTCGACGCCCTGGGAGATCAGGGAGTTGACAACAGCGATCTGAGCGTCAGCCGTAGCGGATTCCGGATGCTGAACAACAACGTTGCCGCCCTGAGCCTTGATGACTTCTTCGAAGCCGGACGCTTCTCTCTCATTGTACGGGTTGCCGGCGGACTTCGTTACGATGGCGTAGGTCTTTGCGCCCTCGCTCGCAGCCGGAGCTGCCTCAGTGTCCGCAGCTTCCGTCTCGGTGGAAGCGGAATTGTCCGCTGCCGGAGCCGTGTTGGAGCTGGTGTTGCTGCTGCTGCCGCAGCCGGCCAGAAGACCGATGGTCATCGCAGCCGCAAGCATGATGCTGATTACTTTTTTCTTCATAAATGTTACCTCCTCCTTTTGTTAAGAATCCGGTATGTGTGTGCTTTCTTAATGTGCAAGGCCTTCTGCCGTACACGAAGAACCGGTTTCCCTACACCTAAGATGCTACGCGATTTACGGCAAACCGAAAACAGGAATATTCTTCGTTTTCGGGTAAATCCATCTTTTTTCCAGACGCCTCGCGATTCATGTCCCTTTTAAATAAGCAGCCGGCGCTTTTTTCTTAATAAATACCTCACATGTCGTTAAGCGCCGGCTGCTTATTCAGTTTACATGATCATGCGGATCTTACGCCGCATTGGCCTTTCTCTTCCTGGCGCTGATGGCGTTGCGGATGGACGGGATCAGCACGGAGACGATCAGCATCACACCGATGATAACTAAGATCAGCTGGGTGTTCATGTTGATCTGTCCTAAGGCGATACGCAGGCAGACGATGATGAATGCCGCGATCAGACCGCCGATCAGGTTGCCCTTGCCGCCGGTGGTGGCAATGCCGCCGAAGACGCACATGGCAATGACTTCCATTTCAAAGCCCTGGCCGGTGGTGGTGTTGGCACCGGTGGTGTAGGCTAAGAGAACTAACGCGCACAGGCCTGCTAAGAAGCCTAAGAGGGTGTAGCACAGGAAACGGGTTCCCTGCACGTTGATGCCTGCGTAGTAAGCCGCGGTCTTGTTGGAACCGATGGCGTACAGACGGCGTCCGAAGGTGGTCTTCGACAGGATGGTGATCATGATGATACCGCAGAGGATCACGCCGAAGAATGCGATCGGGAAGGGACCGACTTTCGTGCGCAGGATGGCGATACCGGTGGTGTCAGTCATGGAGACGGAACCGCCGCTGCCTAAGGACACTTCCGCGATGCCTCGGAAAATGATCTGCGTACCTAAGGTAACGATCATGGTGGGAAGCTCGGTAAAGCGGGTGGCGATGAAGCCGTTTAAGGCGCCGCACAAAAGGCCCGTGCCCAGGCAGACCAAAATCGCTAAGGGAAGCGGAAGGCCCGCGTTCATGGCAAGACAGGTAACCGTCGCCGCCAGACACACGGTGGAGCCCACGGAAATGTCGATGTCTCCCAGCACCAGGATGTAGCCCATACCGAACATCATGAAGATTTCGGCCAGATAACGGGGCATTTCACGCAGCACGTTTGTCACCGTAAAGGTGGAGGAAATGCTGGCGCCAAGCACCAGAACCGCCGCGAACAGAAGGACGAGAGCGCCTTCCCAGCTTAAAATCTTTTCCTTTACGCCGCCCTGAGGGACGGCGGAAATTTCTCTTCCGGATTTGCCAGCCATCTTACATCTCCCTTCTAAGCAGATTCTGCCGATCCATCGCACGCTGTGTAACCACATTGAGGATGACCACCGCCAGAATGATGATGCCCTTGACCAGGTTCTGCGCGATGGAATCGATACCCACCAGAGGCAGAGCCTTCGCAATCACTGCAATAATCAGAGCGCCTAAGAAGGTGCCGACCACGGAACCGCGTCCGCCGCTCATGGAAACGCCGCCGATAACGCAGGCCGCGATCACGTCCATTTCCTTGCCGTACTGCATGTTGGGCTGAGCAGAAGCGTAAATGGCAACCGACAGAACACCGGCTAAGCCTGCAAGGCCGCCCATGATGGTGTAGGCGGAAGCGATGGTGCGCTCGACCTTAATACCGGAGATGCGGGCCGCTTCGGGGTTGGAACCCACCGCGTAAATGGACCGTCCGAACTTGGTCCACTTCATAACGATGAAGAAAACAACGTAGGCAATGATCAGGATGATGTAGGGGCCTACAGAGCCGTCCTTACCGAAATCGGAGAAGCCGGCCACATCCTGTCCGGATGCCCAGGCGTTACCGGAAATGACGTACGCCATACCACGCCAGATGTACATGAAGCCCATGGTGCAGATGATGGGCGCCACCTTGCCTCGGGAGATCACCAGGCCGTTTAAGAAGCCGCAGGCTACGCCGATGGCCGTGCCGATGATAAACAAAAGCAACGTGTTGTGTATGATGTCATATTTCTGCAGCAGACCGATGGCCATGCCAGAGAACGCCAGGGTCGACGTAATGGAAATGTCGATACCGCTGGTCAGCATGACGCACAGCATACCCAAAGCCATCAGAAGCGTCAGGGTGTTGTTTCGGAAGATCTGTGCGATGTTGGTGGGGGAAAGGAAGGACGGGCTTAAGATGGAAACCACGATCAAAAGCACGGCCAGAACCACCACCAGGCTGACCTCACGGGAAGCGGTCAGCTGTTTAAAGAGGGATTTCTTTTCCATGACTTATGCTTCCTCCTTTCCGCTCTGCTCCATGGCAAGTTCCAGGATCTTCTCCTGCGTCGCTTCGGCGCGGTCAAGGCAGCCGGTGATACGGCCCTTGCACATGACATAGATCCGGTCACTCATGCCTAAGGTTTCCGGCATTTCGGAGGAAATCAGGATGATACCGAAGCCCTTCTGGGCAAGTTCGCCCATGATGGCGTAAATTTCAGCTTTGGCACCCACGTCCACGCCCTTGGTGGGCTCGTCCATGATGACAACTTTCATGTTGTCCTGACCTAAAGCCTTGGCAACCACCACCTTCTGCTGGTTACCGCCGGACAGAGAGCTGGCCGGATCGAAGATGGTAACCGCCTTGGTATCTACATCTTCCAGCAGCTGCTTGGACAGCGCGCGCTCGGCGGGCTCGTCGTTAAATAACCCCTTGGCCAGTTTGTCCTGAATGGGCAGGGTGACGTTGCGGCCTAAACCCCAGCTTAAGATCAGGCCCTGGCGCTGACGGTCTTCCGGAAGAAGAATCAGGCCGGCCTTCATGGCGTCGATGGGCTGCTTTACGTGCAGCTCTTTGCCTTCCAGGAATACCTTTCCGCTTTCAGACTTTGTAATGCCGCAGGCCGCTTCCATCACTTCGGTACGGCCGGCGCCCACAAGGCCGGTTAAGCCCACGATTTCGCCGGCGCGGACGTTTAAGGAAACATCCTTGAAGTAACCGGTGCGGGACAGATTCTCCAGACGGAAAATCTCAGCTCCGGGCTTCACTTCCGGCTTCGGATACATGTCGGAAATCTCGCGGCCCACCATGGCTTTGATCAGTTCCGCCTCGGTGATGCCGTTTACATCGTAGGTGCCGATGTACTGGGAATCACGGAACACCGTAACCCGGTCGGCTAAGCGGTACATATCTTCCATACGGTGGGAAATGAAGATAACGGAAACGCCCTCGTCCTTTAACTGATCCACGATGCGGTACAGTTCCTGGGACTCGTTGGCCGTCAGAGCCGCGGTGGGCTCGTCTAAAATGATGACCTTGGCGTTGGTGGACAGCGCCTTGGCGATTTCCACCATCTGCTGCTGAGCAACAGACAGGGCACCCATTTCCTCAGTTACCTTGAAATTCGCATTCAGACGGGCTAACAGCGCTTCCGCCTGCCTGTTCATTTCTTTCCACTGAATGATGCCGCTCTTGACGATTTCATGTCCCATGAAGATGTTTTCCGTTACGGAAAGTTCTGCATAGGTGGTGGGGTGCTGGTACACAGCGGCGATGCCTAAAGCCGAAGCTTCCTTCGGGTTTTGGAAAGACACCTTTTTCCCCTCAAAGATGATTTCGCCCTCTTCCGGCGCGTGAACGCCTGTAATCACCTTGATAAATGTAGACTTGCCGGCGCCGTTTTCGCCCATCAGCGCGTGCACCTCTCCGCGGCGAAGCTGAAAATGAACGTTGTTCAGCGCTTTAACGCCGGGAAAGATCTTGGTGATCCCCTTTAACTCCAGAATCAGGTCTTCCGAAGCCATTGTCTCCTCCTTTCCAAAAGGCAGTATCTGATGGATCTTCCACAGTTTCATACCAATCTACGTTAATCCTAACGAACCGGAGGTCAGGTCTGTAGGGTAAATTTTTTCGGAATCGGGTAAATTTAAGGTGCTTTGGAAGCGTGAATCACCGCTTTATGTTACAATATAGTTCAGTTTGAAATGAGACACCCCATTAGGGAAACACAAGGAGTTCTAATGAATCTTCTGATCTGTGATGATGAAAAACTGACCCGGGACGGTCTGACTTTCGGTATTGACTGGGCCGCTTTAGGCATTGACCACGTGGAAGCGGCCGCGGACGGCATGGATGCCCTGCGGATCTGCCGCACCTTTTCCCCGGATATTCTGCTTACCGATGTGCGCATGCCCCGCTTAGACGGCATCCAGCTGTCCGAGCGTCTGCAGAGCCGTTTTCCCCACATGATTATTCTGTTCATGAGCGGCTATTCCGACCGGGAATACTTAAAGGCCGCCATCCGTCTGCGGGCGGTGGAATACGTGGAAAAGCCCATCGACATGGACCAGATCCGCAGCGCGGTTTCCCAGGCTGTAGATGCCTATCGGGAGCACATGGCCTCTGCCGAATATCACAGCTACTCCCTGCGGCAGGAGGAGGCCGCCTTGGCCCAGGCTCTAACTCACCAGAACGCCGACACCTCCTATGAGGGCTGCCCCCTGACCGCCGACATGCGGGAAAGCAGCTGCTGCGTCACCTTCCTGCTGCAGTGCTACAATCTCTCACCGGAATCCGCCTTTGACGACACCGGCATCGAAAAGCTGCTCACAGCGCCGCTGATGGGGCTGCATGCCCATTCTCTTTTTGCGCCCCACCGGCTGGACGCCTACATTCTGCACCTGTTTTTCCGGGATTCCCACGCCGAAGAACAGATCAGTGATCTGGGCAATCAGATGGCTTCGGCCCTTTTGGCTGCCGGCCTGACCTTCCATCTGGCTGCAGGCCGGGCCGTGCGCTCGGCGGATCTGCTGTACAAATCCTATAATGACGCCGTCATCTCCCTGCAGAATGCCTTTTTCCGGGAAGCCGGTTCGTTTCTTCCTTATGAAAAAGCCGCGGACCGCAGCGGATTTGCCGACCTTTCCGGCGACGAGGCGGAAGCGGCCTTCCGGCGGCTTCTGCCGGATTTTGACAGCAACAGCCTGCATCAGTATGCCGACGATCTTCTGTCTTCCCTGCAGCAGGTTTCTGTTCTGCCCAATCAGGTGCGGGATCTGTACTACCGGCTGTTTTCCATTCTGGCGGACACCACCGCCGGCCGGCAGATGGACGCCGCAGCCCTGTTTGGCCACAGTTCCATCTGGGAAGGCATTTCCTCCAGCATCTCCATCTACGATCTGCACCGGCTGTTCATCGGCCTGATCGACACCTGGATCCGAGCCTCTGCCGACTCCAAGGCCACACCCACCACCGTGGCTCTGATTGAAAACTATATCGCCGGCCACTACGGCGACCCGGGGCTTTCCATCAACGCCATCAGCGAACATGTGCATCTGTCTTCTTCCTATGTGTGCACCCTGTTCCGCTCTCAGACCGGCAAAACCTTAAGTCAGCACATCACGGACTACCGCATGGAAAAGGCCCGTCAGCTGCTGTCGGATCCCCGCAACCGCATCCAGGAAGTGGCAGAAGCCGTGGGCTACGCGGACAGCAACTATTTCAGCAAGGCCTTCCGAAAGGTGTACGGCGTCTCGCCCAGTGAATTCCGCGGAGGAAAAACATCATGAAATTTTCTCCCCGCACTCTGTGGAACAACTACGTGCGCAATCTTCCCCTGCGCAGAAAAACCCTGCTGATCAACGGCATCGCTCTGTTTATGACCACGGTTATGAGCGTCTTCGTTCTGATTCAGGTGCGCTCCATCGTCATCGACAACAGCGTCGCCAACGAAGAATCCCTAGTCACCCAGACCGCCAACGCCGTGGAAGCCAGTCTCCGCCGGGTCACGTCCATGATGGACACCCTGGAAACCACTCTCCGGCCCTCCAGCATGGAGGTAACCGCATCCCAGGGTGCCACTCTTCGCGCGGCCAACGAGCAGGCCCTGGCCTTTGAAAACTTTGCGGCTTCCGCGGAAACCGCCGCCATCGACCCCATGATCACCTCGGTCCGGCTTTATGTGCGTCCCGAGTACGAGTACCTGTGCCGCTCCTACAAATCCAAAGACCTCTTCAGTCCCCTGCGCAATGTCACCAGCGTCTACTGGTACGGCATTTTTTCAGGCAATCCCGACCGCGCCTCCCTGCTGTGTCCTTCCTTCTATCTTTCTGAGCAGGAACGCAAGGATTACGGTCCTCTGGCCTACATGCGAAAGCTGACGGACAGCGGTTCGGTCACCAGCACCGGTCCCATCGGCTACATCGCCGTGTATTTTTCCGACGAGGCGATCCGACAGCTGCTGTTGGAGCACACGGCCGAAAAGAATGCCGTCTATTATCTGATCAACAGCCGGCAGAACATCGCCGTTTCCTCAAATCCCGAACTTTCCGGTCTGTATTACATGCGGTATCAGGATATTCCCCAGACCATCGGCGTTTCGTCCCATTTCACACAGACGGAAATCTTGGGTCAGTCTGTTTACATGACCTACCGGGAAATTCCGGGCACGGACTGGCGCCTGGTGGCTGCGATTCCGCGCAGCAGCATCTATTCTGAGGAGCTGGGTCTTTTTACCCTGTTTGCCGTCATTTTCGTACTGGTCATGGGACTGCTTCTTCTGCTGCAGACCGGCCTGTCCCGTTCACTGACGCTGCGTATTGAAGAACTTTCCAGCCGCATCCGGGACGGCCGTTACATGCGCGCCGACGAAACCGAAACTCCCCTTCCCGGAACGGGCGTATTTTTCGACTCCTCGGAAGCCCGGCATCTGCTGCCCACGGACAAAGACGAGCTTGGGCATCTGGCCGCCTCCTACGACGACATGCTGGACCGCATCCGGCAGCTGATGGAGGAACAGACCGAAACGGCAGAACGGCTGAAAGTGTCGGAGGTGCGGGCTCTGCAGGCGCAGATCAACCCCCACTTTCTGTACAACATGCTGGACATGATCAACTGGCTGTCCTTAGGCCGGAACACCGCCGGCGTCACGGAGGCCATCCAGGCTCTGTCCCGTTTCTACAAAATGACCCTGTCCCGGAAGGAAATCCAGATTCCGCTGCAGGAGGAGCTGGAGCATGTGGAACTGTATGCGCATCTGCAGAACATGCGCTTTGAGGATCGGATTGAACTGATCTGCGATCTGCCGGACGAACTTTTAGAATGCCGCATCCCGAAGCTGGTGCTGCAGCCCATCGTGGAAAATGCCATCCTCCACGGCCTGCTGGAAACCGAGCAGAAAGGCGGAACCATCGTCATCATGGGCTGGGAGGAACCGGCAGTGGACGGATCCCAGACCGATCTGGTCATTACCGTTACCGATGACGGCGCGGGCATGGACGCGGAAACCCTGGCTTCCGTTTTAGACGAAAAAACCGCGCCCCGTTCCGGGCGCGGCGGTACGAATATTGCCATTGCGAATACGCATCAGCGACTGCGGCTTTTATATGGAGACGAGTACGGACTGTCCTTTGTATCCGCTCCCGGTGAGGGCTGCGAAGTACAGATCCGCATTCCGAAGGTTCTTCAGATTGAACCGGAGACACAGAAAGAAAAATGATCCCGATCTGACCGTCTTTTAAGGGCACATTCAGATCGTCAGCTCTTTCGCGGGCATTCTTTATGCGTGCCGGGTGGCTTCCATCCAGGCGTCGTTCAGGGCCCTGGCATAGATCTTCATATAGCCGGCTAAAGGTTCCTCCTGATCCAGATGGTATTTTTCGATCACACCGGCGGACATGTCCCGGATATCCTTTTCCATGCGCATGGCCTTCTCGTCGTCGGAAAGCTTCACCAGACCGAACAGTTTGCGGCCGTAGGAATCGTTTTTGCAGGTGGCCAGATACCGGGCTGCGGCGTTGTGCCACTCCCAGTACAGAGCGGCTTTTCCCTCTTCACCGGCGGATGCGGCGTCTGCAAAGCCCAGGCGCTCGGCCGCGGAAAGAAGGGCCTTTGCCACGTGGGACGCCGTCTCCCAGGGAGCCCGGGGCGTCATCATCTCCAGCATAAAGCCGATGTAGGCATCGGCGTAGCTTTTGCCCTGGGGCTCGGAAAACCGGGCGTCAAACAGTTTCTGCCGGATCTGCACCTCCTCGGCGGGCACGTCGGTGTTCTGGGCGAATTCCGCCAGAGTTTCCTTGCGCCAGACGGGATCGGTGGTTTCGTTATATTCCTGCCAGACTGGATTGTTTTTGTACATTTAAGCCTCTCCTTGTGTGTACCGGATAAAAAAACCATAAGATAACTCTATCAAAAAACCGCCGGAAATGCTACAATAAGATCCGGCTTCACAGCCACTGGCACCCATGTCATTTACAGACGTTTTTCATCGGAGGTTTTGTATGTATTCCATTCCTTATGTTCCGCAGGCTTTGATGGTTTCCACCGGTCTGATCGTCGGCATCGTCATCCTCGTGGTACTCATCGCCGCGGCCGTCGGTCTCTATTTTCTCGGAAAGCGCCTGGAAAAGCGTCAGGACGAGCAGCGGGCACAGATGGAGCAGTATAAGCAGCAGACAAGCATGCTGATCATCGACAAAAAGCGCATGAAGCTGACGGAATCGGGCCTGCCGGACGCGGTCATCTCCCAGACGCCCTGGTACGCCAAGCGGGCAAAGGTACCGGTGGTCAAAGCCAAGATCGGTCCGAAGATCATGACCTTCATCGCCGAAGACGAAATCTTTGACGAGATTCCGGTCAAGAAAGAAGTCAAGGCCACCATCAGCGGTCTGTACATCTTAAGCGTCCGCGGACTTCATGGCAAGATCGAAAAGCCGACCGTAAAGAAAAAGGGTTTCCGCGCATGGCTGCTCCGCAAGCAGAAGGAACTGCAGGATCGGCAGTAATCTGAATAATAATCATTCTGATCATGGACATACAATCTGCTCAGAAGATGCAAACACCCCCGGCGGTAATTACCGTCGGGGGTATTTCTTTATCCGTGTTCAATTCTTCGTTACTCAGCCACCGCTTCCAGGCGCTTCTCGTAGATCTGGCGGAAGGGCTCGTATTCTCCTAATCCCTTGCCGGTGAAGACGGTGCGGAAGCCGTTCTTGCGCAGCTGCCACATCAGGGAGTCGTTGGAGTTGTAAAGTTCACCGGCCATGTAGTCACCCCAGGCTACCACCAGGGGAACGATTTCCACCTGAGCGTCACGCAGATCGGCTTCCCGCTGCTTCAGCCAGGTAAAGGCCTGTCCGGCGCAGTCTTTTTCCTTCAGTTTCAGCACGCGCACGTTTTCGAAGCCCTTGGCACGCAGCGCATCCTCTAACATGGCATAGCTGGTGTGATCGCTGGCCCCGGCGCCGTGGCCCACGAAGAGATATTCGGCCGTATCCACCGGCTTGATGCAGTCGATCAGAATATCGGCCACCGCCGCGGCGGAATCATTATTGTAGATCACCGGCTTGGTCATGACGATGTCGATGCGGTCGCGGTAGAAATCCAGACGGTTGCGCAGGCCCTTGTAGAGCGCGCCTTCTGCGAAGAACACCGGAACGGTGATCACCCGGGTGAACCCGTGGATGATGGCGGTTTCCAGTGCGTCTTCCACCGTGTAGATGCGCATGCCGCCGATACCGTTGACGGCGCGGGCGGTGTCGTCATCCGTATAGATCTGCCATACCGGCAGGCCGGAAACCTTTGCTAAATCTGCCTGAATCTGGTCGTAGCTGACTTCCTTTGCACGCAGAATGCTGGTGCCAAAGCATGCAAGAAACAGTACGGTTTTCTGATTGTCCATGTCTTCCTCCTTTTGTAACCTTCCCTTTATATTTGCAATGATTGTTTCTGTATTTCTAATGGTTAAGGCAATCCCTGCCGGAATGGTCGATCTGGTATTTTCCGTCAGCGAAGCCATAATCAAACAGCGCCAAGAATCTGTTTTGCCCGTTGAATACTCTCTTCATCCGGCGGCTCGACTCCCGACAGCGTATAAGGAATGCCCAGTCGATTCCACTTCTCTTCGCCCATGGAATGGTAAGGCAGCACTTCCACCTTTTCCACATTGGAAAGGGTGTCGGTAAAGGCCCGCAGGGCGTACAGGCCGTCTTCGTCGTCACTAAGCCCCGGCACCAGCACATGCCGGATCCAGACCGGTTTACGGATTTCCGACAGATACCGGGCAAAATCCAGGATGTTTTCGTTGGTGTATCCGCACAGAGCCCGGTGCTTTTCGGCATCCATTTCCTTGATGTCCAGAAGCACAAGATCTGTCACTTCCATCAGTTTTTCGATGGCGGCAAACTGCGGTTGGCTGCGGGTAAAGGGCCCTCCGGCGGTGTCCAGCACCGTGTGAATGCCCCGCTGTTTCGCCAGGGAAAACAGCTCGGTTAAGAATTCCATCTGCAGCATGGGCTCGCCGCCGCTTACGGTAATGCCGCCCTTTTTTCCCCAGTAGGCCCGATAGCGTTCTGCTTCGGCCAGCAGGTCCTCGGCGGAGCGCCGGGTGGAAGCCGCAGCGTCCCAGGTGTCAGGATTGTGGCAGTACCGGCAGCGCAGGGCACAGCCCGATACGAAGATGACAAAGCGGATGCCCGGGCCGTCCACAGCGCCAAAGGTTTCCGTGGAATGGATGTTTCCCAGAAGCATATATTCTCCTATAGACTCGAAAACGCTGCGCGTTTTCTCGTTATCGCTTCCGCCGTTTCACGGCGCCGGCTTTCGCTGCGCGAACGCCGGTGGCGGCTGCGCCGCCTAAGCGATAAACGTATGGCAGGTTCTGGCAATCACGTCCAGCTGCTGTTCCCGGGTCAGGCTGATGAATTTCACAGCGTATCCGGAGACACGGATGGTGAAGTTGGCGTATTCCGGTTTCTCAGGATGCTCCATGCAGTCGATGAGCTTTTCGGTGCCGAACACGTTGACGTTTAAGTGGTGAGCACCCTTGTCAAAGTAGCCGTCCATCAGGGAAACCAGGGTTTCCTTGCGGGTTTCCAGATCATGTCCTAAGGTGTCGGGGCTGATGGTCTGGGTGTTGGAAATGCCGTCTAAGGCATATTCATAGGGCAGCTTGGCCACGGAGTTTAAGGACGCTAAAAGGCCGTGGGTTTCCGCACCGTAGGACGGATTGCCGCCGGGGGCGAAGGGGGTATAGGCCGCACGCCCATCCGGGGTCGCGCCGGTGGCCTTGCCGTAAACCACGTTGGAAGTAATCGTCAAGATGGACGTGGTAGGCTCGGAGTTGCGGTAGGTGTGATACTTGCGGATCTTGCCCATGAAGGTCTTTAACAGCCACACCGCGATTTCGTCGGCCCGATCGTCGTCGTTGCCGTATTTCGGGAAGTCGCCTTCGATCTCGAAATCCATGGCCAGGCCATCCTCGTCGCGGATGGGTTTCACCTTGGCGTATTTGATGGCGGACAGGGAATCCACCACGTGGGAGAATCCCGCAATACCCGTTGCGAAGGTGCGGCGCACGTCAGTGTCGATTAAGGCCATTTCCGCCGCTTCGTAGTAATATTTGTCGTGCATGTAGTGAATCAGATTTAAGATGTTCACATACAGGCCGGCCAGCCATTCCATCATGGCGTCGAAGCGATGGAGTACCTCGTCGTAATCCAGCACGTCGGAAGTAATCCGCGGATATTCCGGCCCCACCTGATCCCGGGTTTTGCAGTCCATACCGCCGTTGATGGCGTAAAGCAGGCACTTTGCCAGGTTGGCGCGGGCGCCGAAGAACTGCATTTCCTTGCCGGTTTCCGTGGCGGATACGCAGCAGCAGATGGAATAATCGTCCTTCCAGATGGGACGCATGACGTCGTCGTTTTCATACTGCACGGAGGAGGTGTTGATGGAAATCTTTGCCGCGTACAGTTTGAAGGTTTCCGGCAGACGGGAACTGTAAAGCACCGTCAGGTTCGGCTCCGGGGAGGGGCCCATGTTCTCTAAGGTGTGCAGGAAACGGAAGTCGTTTTTGGTCACCATATGACGGCCGTCCATGCCCATGCCGCCCACTTCCAGGGTCGCCCACACCGGGTCGCCGGAGAACAGCTGATTGTAGGAGGGGATGCGGGCGAATTTCACCATGCGGAACTTCATCACCATATGGTCGATGAGCTCCTGGGCTTCGCTTTCGGTGATCTTTCCTTCCGCCAGATCCCGTTCCATGTAAATGTCCAGGAAGGTTGAGACGCGGCCCACGCTCATGGCAGCGCCGTTCTGGGTTTTGATGGCAGCCAGATAGCCGAAGTACAGCCACTGCACCGCTTCGGCGGCCGTGGTGGCCGGACCGGAGATGTCGTAGCCGTAGATGGCGGCCATCTTCTTCATGCCTTCTAAGGCCCGCATCTGCTCAGCCAGTTCTTCCCGCTGGCGGATCACCTCTTCAAACATGGTTCCGCTGCCGCAGCGCTCGTAGTCTTCCTTCTTTTTCTGCATCAGGAAGTCGATACCGTAAAGCGCCACCCGGCGGTAGTCACCCACGATACGGCCGCGGCCGTAGGTGTCCGGCAGACCGGTGACGATGTGGGCGTGACGGGCCTTCTTCATCTCCGGGGTGTAGCAGTCAAACACCGCCTGGTTGTGGGTTTTGTGATACTCGGTGAAAATCTTGTGGAACTTGGGATTCACCGTGTAGCCATAGGTGCTGGCCGCCTGTTCTGCCATCTTAATGCCGCCATAGGGCATAAAGGCGCGTTTTAAGGGCTTGTCCGTCTGCAGACCCACGATCTTTTCCAGATCCTTCATGGACTCGTCAATGTAACCCGGGCCATAGGCCACGAGACCCGAAACCACCTCGGTTTCGCAGTCCAGCACGCCGTTGTGCTCCCGTTCTTCCTTCTGAAGTTCCTGCAGCCGTCCCCACAGACGATTGGTGGCCTCCGTGGGACCCGCCAGGAAATCTTCATTTCCGTCATAGGGCGTGTAATTGCGCTGGATGAAATCGCGTACGTCCACGTCGCTTTCCCAGTGTCCGCCGGTAAAACCTCTCCATGCTTGATTCATTCCGTCACCTCATGATTATCTTTGCAACATGCAACTCTTTTTTAAGAACCGTCCTCTCTCCCAACGGTTCTGTTTCATTGCAGACAGAGTCGAAAACTCTGATTCGCGCATAGCATACATAAAAAAAGAGGACTTTTCCTTGATTTAAATCAAGAATCAGCCCTCTTCTATGGATTCTTTTGCTCTTACCGGGGGGAAGGTCCTCCACTGCGGTAAACAGTCCGCGAGGATGGCCCCGTCATTCCTCTTCGTCCTGGTAAATCCGACGCAGAGCCTCGGCATTTTTGATCCGCAGCCGTCCTTTTCCTTCCCGCTGCACCAGTCCCTCCGTCTGCATCTGGCCCAGTTTGCGGCTGATGGTTTCCATGCGAAGGCCGATGCTGGAAGCGATGTCCTCCAGGCGAAGCACCAGCAGTCCATCCGGGTGGCGTTCCAAAAGCATCAGCAGGAATCCGGCGATCCGCGCCGACGGGTCCTGGGTGGACAGCACCTGCACCCTTTGGTTGGCATCGTGGAGTTTGCGGCTTAACATGGATACGATCTGCAGCGAGGCCGCGGGATTGTCTAAGATGTGCAGAAAGTTCTCCCGGTAGATCCGGCACAGCCGGGTTTTGGTCAGGGTAATGGCCGAGTAGGGAAAGGTTCCTTCATATAAAAACAGGTTTTCCCAGATGGTGTCGTTTTCGGAAAGCAGCATCACGATATTCTCGTGGCCGTCCGCATCCGTGTGAAACAGTTTCACCATCCCCTGGGTAATCACCACGATGTGATCCGCCGGCTCTCCTTCCCGGAACACGTAGCGGCCCGCCGGATAGGTGGTAAAGGAAACATTTTCCAGCAGTTTTTGGCGGGATTCCTCCGGCAGATTTTCCAGCAGGAAATCCCGGAACTGATATACCACCGGCCTGTAATCCGATCCGCCGGTGCTGTGTCGCTCCTCCATGCCCTGCTCCTTTATGCGTCTATTTCAAGAATATATCGTACTTCGTGGGTAATACCCACCTCCGCCGAAAGGGCATCCGCATCCGGAAACAGGGTGTAAAACAGACGCACCTCCTGCTTTCCCTTTTTCAGCAGACGAAACAGCCTGCCGGTGTGCAGGTACAGTTCCCAGTCGCCAGCCAGGGTAGGATATACGGCGCGGGTCACCTTTCCCAGGGAAAACTCCATATCCATGTTTAAGGGTGCGCCCCGGCGAACGCAGATGGAGGTGTCAGTGACTTCCGTCCGCACAGGTACCAGTCCGCCGTCTTCCCGCTGTTCTTCATATTCTAAAATCAGGCCTTCTTCGGTTTCCGTAATCCGCGCGGCTGCGGTCTGTTCCATCCAGGGACTGTCCGCCTCCCGGGAGCGGATGGTGATCCGGCCGTTGATTTCGGGTGTTCCGGACAGATCCATTACGACTCCTTTGCCGCTTTTTTCGGCACCTTTTCTTTAATAATGGTGCGCATGGCTTCCACCTGATTTTCCAGATGGGCGCGCATGATCTTTCGCACGTCTTTTTCGTCCTTGCGGCGCAGCGCATCTAAAATGGCGGAATGTTCTTTGATCAGCTGTCCGTATACCGCTGCGTCCTTGATGTATTCGTAGCGGTAGCGGAACATCTGCTCCCGAAGGGAGGCAATAATCGCTGCCAGACGCTCGTTGCCGGAGGCGCGGTAAATGGCGTCGTGGAAACGCTCGTCCGCTTCCGCCGCCCGGCGCTCATCCCGAATCTTGGCCGCTTCCGCAAAATCCCGCATGGCCCGATCCAGCTCGGCATACTGCTCCGGCGTCATCTTCTGACAGGCATCCTTTACCGCCAGGTCCTCCAGGACCGAGCGGATTTCCAGCACATCCTCCAGATCCTTCCCGGAAATGCCTGCAACCCGAGCACCCCGCCGGGGCAGAATCTCCGCCAGGCCTTCCTTCGCCAGCATCTGAATCGCTTCCCGCACCGGGGTGCGGCTGACGCCCAGTTCCGCCGCCAGATGAATCTCCATCAGGCGCCCTCCCGGCAGCAGATAACCCCGCAGAATCGCGTTGCGCAGTGTCTGAAAAACTTCCTCACGAAGCGGCAGTGCAGAATCCGCGTCGAGATGCAGGTTCAGCCGTTCCTTTGCCATAACAATCCCTTTCCTGTTTTCGTTTTCTTAAAACTAATATATAGCGCGCCGGCGTCGTGTGCCTGCACGCATCGCTGATATCTCTTATGCCGCGCCGGCGCCGTGTTCCTGCACGCGTTTTTGATAACACAACTCAGTACCGTGATTTCAAAATGCACCGCGGGGTCCGCAGGTTGACCCGGCGTAAATAAACAGCTGGGGCATTTCTTCTGAAAGCACCGTCGCAGCTTCTTTCGCCTGCAAAAGGGTTTCATAAATGCCAAACACCGCCGATCCGCTGCCGCTCATCAGAGCGCCCAGAGCGCCGTGGGCCGTCATCCATTCCTTGATTTGGGCGATTTCCGGCACCAGGGGCAGAGTGGCCAGCTCCAGCACGTTTCCCATGGTCCGGGTAAGCAGCGCCGGATCCTTCGTTTCCACCGCACGCAGCACGCCCTCCACCTCCGGATGAGGAAGCTCGCTTACTGCGTCGATTTTTGCAAAAATATCCTTCGTAGATGCGCCGGCCGCCGGCTTTGCAATCAGCACCGGAAGGCCTTCCCAGGCGGGCAGTTCCGTTAAAATCTCCCCGATGCCTTCGGCGACCTGGGTGCCTCCGCGAATGCAGAAGGGCACATCCGCCCCCAGGCGAACCCCCAGGCTTTCCAGCTGTTCATAGGAAAGCCCCAGGCCGCACAGCTCGTTTAAGCCGCACAGCACGGCGGCCGCGTCGCTGCTGCCCCCGGCCATACCGGCTTCCGAAGGAATGCGCTTTTTTAAATCGATGGAAAGCCCGGATTTCAGCAGCCCCTCTGCCACCAGCAGGCGGGCGGCTTTCACGCAAAGATTGTGCTTTGAATCCGACAGCCCGGCCACATCGCAGGTAAAGGTGATTTCATCATCCTTGCGCAGCGTTAACGTGACTGTGTCCTGCAGATCCACGGACTGCATGATCATTTTTAACAGATGATAGCCGTCTTCGCGGAGGCCAAGTACGTCCAGGGCCAGATTGATTTTCGCCGGCGCCTGAAGGGTCAGCGTATTTGATGTCTGTGTTTTCTCCGTCATTTTTCATCCGCCCTTTACGGCCATCTTTCACGTCGGAAATATGTGAAGACGTAAGCCAAAATCAGATCTCTGAATGCTGTGTCCAGTGGCTCCCGGAAGGCACATGAAGCACATCCGGCGTAGGCGTGGCATCTTCGCCCCGCTCCACCATGGTCTGCGCCACCTTTTCGATTTCCTCCGCTTCCTCCGGATCCGGCGCAAAGGAGGTCTTCCGGTGGTTTTTGTTCTCTTCCTGCTGCACCTGCATGATGGCTTCGTTCAGCTGAAGCATCTTCGCATCCAGCATGGAAACGATCTCCGAGCACTCCTGCAGATCGCGGCTGATATAGGACGGCGCGTTGCCTTCAAATTTGTAATAAATCTTGTGCTCTAAGCTGGCCCAGAAATCCATGGCGATGGTGCGGATCTGCACCTCCACCTTGGTGTGCACCACCCGGTCGGACAGGAAAATGGGCACCGACACCAGGATGTGGTAACTCTTGTAGCCGCTCTCCTTGGGATGGTTGATGTAATCCTTCTCCGCCAGCACCGTCAGATCGTTCTGCCGGCAGATCATGTCCACCAGGCGGAAAATATCCGCCGTAAATGAACAGACGATGCGGATACCAGCCACGTCGTTGCAGTATTCCCACATGTTCTCGTTGGTGGGCTCATACCCGTAGCGTTTCAGTTTCGACAGAATGCTCTCCGGCGTCTTAATGCGGGTTTTCACATATTCAATGGGATTATACTGGTGGACATGCTGAAACTCATCGTTTAAGATTTCCACCTTGGTGCTCATTTCCTTTAACGCGGAATTGTACAGAAGCATCAGCGTATTCCAGCTGTCGCTGCCCTCTCCCGTCAGAACAAAACGTGCCATAGCCATCTCTTCTTTCTTTAATCGTCCTCGATTACGTGGATTTCCAGGTAATCAAAATCGATCTCCTCCACAAACGCGTCCTTCGTAAACCGCGCCCTGGAGTGGCGTTTAAATTCCCGCACCGTGGCGTCAAGCCAGATGGGCACCGCCAGATTCATCTCGCGGCAGGCCTCATCCAGCGCGTGAAAAATTTTGTGTGTGCGGGTGTCCGGCAAGTCGTCCTCCACCAGGTAATCCCGGACAAGATGATTGTCCTTCCATATTTTAAACCAGATCCGCATCCGCATCCGCCTTCTTCGCTTTATGTCCTCTTTTCGCCGGCGGCCTGTCAGCTCCGGCGCCTCTGCCGCCTGCACTCATACATCAGAATACCCGCGGACATGGCGGCGTTTAAGGATTCCAGCTGCCCTTCCATGGGAATCCGGATCCGCACGTCGGCCGCCGCCGAAGTCTTTTCGGTCAGGCCGCTGCCCTCGTTTCCGATGAGGAACCCCGCCGGGCCGCGGTAATCAAAGGCGTCATAATCTGCGGCACCCCGAAGATCCGCCGCGTACAGACAGATGCCCCTCTCCTTCAGGTGCGAAAGCGTGCCGTCCCAGTCCAGCGCCTTAGCGTGGGGCACGCGAAACAAACTGCCCATGGTGGACCGCACCACCTTCGGGGACCAGATGTCGGCGCAGCCGCGGCTTAAGAAAATGCCGTCCGCGCCGGCGCCCTCCGCCGTGCGAAACATGGTGCCTAGGTTTCCCGGATCCTGGATATCCTCCAGCAGCAGATAAAAAGGCGCCCGGGATGCATCCCTTTGCCTGTTTAAAAGCGCGTCCGGATCCGTCTTTGGAATCCGGCAGACCGCCAGCACGCCCTGGGGCGCGGTGGTGTCGGACATGGCCCGAAGCACGTGATCCGATACGGGTTCCCAGGGCACGCCGGCTTTTTCGATGCGGGAAAGAAAATCCGCCTTTCGCTTTCCGTCTTCGGCATCGGCTTCCTTAAGGAAGCTTTCGCCCACGTAGAGCACCTCGTATAATTCGTCCGGAATCTCACTGCACAGGCGCAGTCCCTCCGCGGGAAAGGCGCCCTCCCTGCGGCGGGCCCGGGCCTGCTTCTGCAGTTGAATCACCCGCCGGACCGCGGGATTCGCTGTGCTGGTAATCATAATGGTTCCCCGGTGAAATGTGTATATTCAAAGTACAGTATAACAAATCGGGCGGTCAAAGTGAATGCCTGCACACACTTTGACCGCCCGCAAAAACGGAGTCGATGCTTTTATTTTACAGGTTTTGAAACGCGCAGCGTTTCCGCGTTTTTCGAGTCTGCCTATGGAAGTCCTGTCAAAACCTACAGCGTTTGAAGAAATGCCATGGCCCGCCCCGGCCAGCCTTCCGTGCCGGTTCCGGTGCCGTCGCCGAAGCCGTGCTGCGCGTGCTCTGCCTCTTCGAGGACGCACGCCACTCCCGCCTTCGTAAGGCGGGCTGCCAGCTCCTCGGAGTTGGACGGAGACACTGTGGCATCGTCCTTTCCGCACACGATGTAACAGGGCGGGTATGCCTCGTCCACGTGGTCGATGACGTTGTACCGGTCGATCTCCTTCTCCCAGCCGGCGCCCAGCCACATCTGCGCCATGCCGTCATCGGGCTGGAGGCGGCGGAACTCCCTCAGGTCCGTCAGGGCGTAAACCGCAAACAGGCACAGGGGCTTCGGCAAACCGTACGCCGCGTACCCGATCCGGGAAGACCCCCAGTTGACGGTCAGATTGCCGCCGGCGGAAAAGCCGCCCACCGCGTACCGGTCCGAATGAATGGAAAGCTCCCCGCTATGGGCGCGAAGCCAACGGAAAGCCTGGGCCAGGTCCTCAAGGGCATGGGGAATGGCCGGTGATGAAGACACCCGGTAGGTCATCAGAAACACGGTATATCCGGCCTTCAGAAAATGCCGTGCCGCAGGCAGCGCCTCCACCATGGTGCAGACGGAGGCGTAACCGCCGCCGGCGCAAAGGACAATAAAGGGCAGAGACGAATCGGGCTTTTCCGGCTTCATGCAGATCAGGCTGACGTTCTTCTTCTGGGGATCGTCCCAGCAGTCCGCCGGATCGTAGACCGGATGTACCGACACGCGGCCCGCGGTCAGATTCTCTGCCAGGCAGTTCAGCCCCCCGGCGATGCCCTCGGCGCTCCATCCGACGGCTGCCAGATCCGCGATGGCTGCGTTCCGGATAAAGTCCGCCTGGGGCCCTTCCAGCTCCGCCTGCGCCGTATAAAACAAATACTTCCGCACCTGCGCAAAAAGCGGATGCTGCAGGATCTCGATCACCTTGCTCTGCGTGGTAAACAGCTCCATACGTTCCCCCTATCACAGATATTTCTTTAAAAAGGCAAGCATTCCGTCCATACACGCCGCGGAGGCCGGATTGGACCGGAACTGCTCCACAAAGCCGTGATGCAGCTCGCCGGCCTCTTCCTGCGTGCGGTAAAACAGTTCATACGGCGCGCCGGCGCGCTTAAGCGCGGCGACGGTGTGGCAGGCGTCCTCATAAAAGACCGGGTCCACATTGCTGGCGTTCACAAAGGTCGGGAAAAAGGGGGCCCTGATGAAGTTCTGCGCCGCGTACAGCTGCGCCTGCTTCGAGTGCACCACGTCCTCTTCGCCTAATACGGAACGGCTCATCACGTCAATCCATTCGCTGGACCCGCCGCAGCTTAAAACGGACTCATCGGCGATCAGCGCCTTCACCCGGCCCGGCTCTATCATTCTGCCGATGCCGAGGGCCGCGGCGTATTCCGGGTTGGCAAGGGATGCCGCCAGAAGCAGGGTCATATTGGCGCCGGCGCTGGATCCCATGATCGCAACGCGGTCCATGTCCAGATCGTATTCACCGGCATGGTCCACAAGCCACGTCAGCGCCTGATGGCCCTGTATGGGCTGCGCCGGGAAGCGATAAGCCGGCGCAACCGCATAGTTGACGCTCACGAGGTTGCAGTCCTCGCGAATCATCCGTTCCATAAAGCCAACGAAGCCGCCCTCCGCCGCAGCGAGGGGATCGCCTTCCACCTTGTCGCCGAACAAAAATCCGCCGCCGTGGAAATAAACCGCCGTCGGGCGCTTCTTTCCGGTGTCATCCGGATACCAGATGTCCAGAAAGCTGGCCGGGTATTCCGTGCCGTAGCAAAGATCGTTGACGTAGACCACGCCGTCTTCGCGCACGATCCGCCGTGTCAGCGCCGCGGTATCCGCGTTTAAGTCCGCAAGGGTTTTGCCCACGCGGGCCTGATACATCTTCTGAAATTCAACACAGCTTTGATCTGCCTGTTCCAGGGTCATGGATAGCTCCTTTTTGCCGCAGTTAAAACCGATAGGTTCCGCTGCCGATCTCATGCGTCTGTCCCCGCCACCGCACCGTGGCCTGCGCATTGCAGGGAACCGTTACGGTAAGCTCTTTTTCATCATAACATACTTCAATCCATCCTGCTTCGCTCAAAAAGCGCCGCCGCAGGTGTGTGATGTGCCCGTCCGGCTGGGGATCGATGATCACGTGCCGGTAACCCGGCGTATCCGTGTCGATTCCACAGATCCGCCGCAGGATCCAGTCGTCCACACAGCCGAAGGCATAGTGGTCGAAACTGACGAACCGCCCGGTGCGCTTGGCCTCGTCGGCGTTCCATGCCTCCCAGATCGCCGTGGCCCCATGCTCCACCTCGTAGAGCCAGGAGGGCATGGCATTCTGCCACAGCAGGCTGTGGGCCAGCTCTCCCCGCCCGATTATCTCCAGCGCGTCCAGAATGAACGGCGTGGCCAGAAAGCCGGTGTCCAGACAGCCGTGATTGGCCTCGATCAGCCGCACCAGGCGGCCGACATAGTCCTCCCAGTGCCGCTGGGGCACCAGATCGAAGGCAAAGGCCAGCACATAGGCGCCCATGAGATCTGCTGGCATGTACCCGCCGTCCATCAGACCCCGCTGAATGGCCTCCTTCATCGCCTCCGCTTCCTTCTCATATCGGGCGGCATCCGCATCTTTTTCCAGCAGCGCCGCGATTTCGGCCATCCGGCGAATCGTCGCATAGCCGAAAAACGGCACCACGTAGAAGGAGGAGGATTTGCAGATTTCAAAGCCTTGCGAGGGCTGGGAGGGAATCAGCCATTCGCCGAAGTGAAATCCGGTATTCCACAGATGACGGTCCCATTCCTCCGGAATCGGCAGTCTGCCCCGCTTTTCTTCTGCCGTGCGCAGAATGTACCGGCACCAGGCGTCCATAGCGTTGTAGTTGTCCCGGAGCACCTGCCGGTTTCCCGTGACACGGTACATGTCGTAGGGAACCCACACGATGCAGTCGCTCCAGCCGGCCACGCCGGTGGGACGGTCGTTCCCGAATTCCGCCACGGCACGCACCATCAGGTCCGCGTAAAGCTGCTCAAAGGGTGTGGTGATCATGACGGCGCCGTCCTCGCCCTGATCCGCCCGCACGTTGGCAAGCCAGGCGGTAAGGAAGGGCGTTACATTTTCGTTCTGCAGGGCGGTCTTCGCGTAGATTAAAATGTCGCCGGTCCATCCGGCCTTCTCCCGGGAGGGGCAGTCCGTGGGCACAGACATCATGTTGTTGCGCTGGGACCAGCGGATGTTTTCATAGAGACGGCCAAGGCGCGGATCGCTGCATTCAAAGAAGCCTGCGTTCTCCTTTTCCGTGGTCAGAAGCACGGCGGTAAAATCTTCCCTGCGCACCTCATCGATTCCGGTTACGCGGATGTAGCGGAAGCCGTGAAACGTAAAGGCGGCCTCGTACGTTACCGGCTTTCCGGCGCTGATCACGGTGTCCTTCTGGGGGGCAAACATGGTGTTGATGTAATTGCCGTTGGCGTCAAGAATCTCAAAGTACTCGAATATTGCTTCGGCGCCCCGGGGCAGATCGATGCGGATCCGGGCCCGTCCGGCGAGCACCTGACCGAAATCCACGATGGTCTCGCCCTTCGGCGTGGTAAAAACGTCCCACGCGGCAAGCAGGCGCATGGGCCGCACCGGCGGCATGGGCTGGGCCACAAGGGCCGCCCGGCTTAAGCCGCAGGCCGCAGCCGGATGGCGGTCTTCGTAATCCAGCCGCAGATCCTGCTTCTCTCCCTGGAACAGGTCCGAATACAGGATCGGTCCCACGGCACAGGTTTCGGTTCCGTCCGAGCAGACAATGCGGCGGCTTCCGTCCGCCAGCAGCGCCTCCAGCTGAAACAGAATGGCCGGATGCTCCGCGGGCTGCTTCTGCACCGGGGAAGCCTGGGAGCTGAAATACCAGCCGTCGCCGACGGTCATGGCCAGCTCGTTTTTGCCCGCGTGCAGCAGGGCCGTGGCGTCGTAGGTCTGATAGTAGTGCACCTTGCCATATACGGTAAACTCCGGGGCGAACTCCCGGTCATCCGGGCGGATGCCGTTGACCTGCAGCTGGTATACGCCGCAGGCCGTGGCGTAAATCCGGGCGGAAAGCACATTTTCCGGCAGGGTAAAGGTCTTTGAAAACCGCACGGCCGCGCAGGAGCTGCCGTATTTATACTCGGAAGCCGATACCCGCGGAATCGTGCTCTCAACCCACACGGCCTGCCACACCGGGGAGGCCGTCTCAAAGGCCGCCTCTGCCGACGCCGTTTCGCCGAAGCTGTCCGTCACCGAAAGCGCCCACGTAAAGATCGTCTGCGCCGGCAGTTCGGGCCCTTCATAGAGGATGTAGGCCTGATCCCGGGAGATCACCTCGCCGGAATCCCAGAGAAGCCCGCATGCGGCAGATACGCGGATCCGGTAGCTGTGCTGGATTGTTCCCGGGCGGCTGTTTTCCATCCTCCAGGAGAAGGAAGGCCTTGTTTTCGCCTCGATCACAGGGCCTTCCATCTTGTTTGTCATCAGGTCATACAGCTGCATTTGCGGTCTCTTTCTGTTTTTTACTGGTGGCTCTGCAGCATCTGGGTGGACTCGTCCACACCGTATGCCCGCAGCTGTTCCACGACGGCGCTCCAGTTCTCGTCATTCAGCTCGGTGCGTCCGGTGATGAAGTTCGGGATTTCCATCGCAAGGTAGGTGCTGGCGTTGGCCGCCCGAAGCGTGTGCTCGGACGCCTCCTCGGAAGTCAGGGACTGGGTGATATAGGCGATGTCGGTAAAGCCGGGATACAGCGTGGCCAGCGCTAGCTGCTGACGGTAGAAATCGCTTTCGCCCTTGTTCACGTTCTTCCAGATAAAGTTGCCCATCTCCAGGCGTATGAAGTTAAAGTTTCCGTTGGTGTCGCCGTAAAGCGCCGGGTCCACATTATACTGGGTCTCGCCGTCCGCTGTGGTGGACTTGGAATAGCAGCCGTTGGGCATGCCCGCCTCGATCAGGGTCGGATCCTGAATCTTCTCCTGCAGCTCATCCGAAATACCGAAGGATGCCAGCTCGCTTCCTTCCTGGGTGTAGAGCCAGTCCATGGCCGTAAGCAGCGGCACAAGATCCTTGTCCTTTGCCTTGTCAGTGATGATTATCTGGCCGTTGATCTGGGAGCCGGCGCCATAGTAGTACAGCGGATCCACGCCCCTGGCGCTTTCCGGGCCGTACAGATCGTTGATCGGCTGCGGGGCGACCGCATAGCAGATGCCGGCCGTATAGCCTTCGCCGCTGTCTAAGGCGTTGCCGATGTAGGCCGTAAGACCGTGCCACATACCTACTTTTCCGCTCAGGACGCTGGACTGGTCGATCATGAAGAACAGCGTGTTGGGATCTTCTTCGTCAAAATCAGGCTGCATGTAGCCTTTCTCATACCAGGACTTCATGCACTCCACATAGGCGCGCAGATTCGCCTCGTCATCAGTCCAGCCGTAGCGGATCTCCCCTTCCTTCGTGGCGTACTATCCCGGGGCGTTGCCGCCAAAGCCGCTGGTGACGTCACCGGTTCCCATGTAGCCCGCCGGCACCTGCTGATAAGCGTATCCGTCTTCAATGCCCAGGTCCTCGATGGCCGTCTGGAAGATGTCGAACATCCACTCCCAGTCGGAAATGTAAACCGGGTAGGGGCTGCCGCTGGGGAACACGATATCGTCTTCGAAGGCGGTCTTATCCTCGTTCCAGCCGCCGGTGAACGCTTCGCCGGTCTCAGGATTCGTGCCGTACTCCAGAATCCAGTCGCGGCGGTACAGCAGGGCTTCCCAGGAGGTCTGGGGCACGTCGCTGATGGCGCTGATGGCGATTTGCCTCTTCTCGCCATCTACCGTGCTGTAGAGACGGTCCTCCAGCTCCGGATGGGCATCCAGCCATGCCTGGTAGTGAGGCATGTATTCCTTGACCAGGTCCGTCAGGTCCAGCGCGATGCCCTGGTCGTACAGGGATGCGGGCGTATCCGGCAGGAAGCCGGCAAACATGATGTCCTTGTAATCGCCGGTGGCCAGCTGGGTGGCGTAGAAATCAAACTCGACGCCCGCCGGCGGGTTGTAGAATTCGATCTCCACCTTCTTGCCGGCCCACTCCTGATCCAGCCAGTACTTCACGGCCGGATTGTCGTTCCAGTCCGTAAAGGTAACGTTGTCGTCCGGGCTGGTAACCGGCACCATGGTGTACGTCACCGTTTCCACCGCGGCTTCATTCTCGCCACTGCCGCCGGTATTTCCGCTGCCGCCGCAGCCCGTCAGGATCATGGAAACCGCTGCTGCCGCCGCGATCCCGGCAGTCATAAGCTTCTGTAACCGTTTTTTCATGATTCTCTCCTCCATTTGCTTTTTTTCGCTTCTTTCTCCTGTGACTTTCGTATGATGCGGCCGGTTCAAACGGCCGGGTTTGAAAGGGTGTTTCCCTTTTCTGACTACAGTGTACGCCCCGGGATCCTTAAATACAGCATAGAATCGGGGACAGTTGTCATACTTTCGTGACTTCATGACTTTGTGCCTGCTGCCGTCCGATCCAGTCAAAACAGGCCTTCTGCCAGTGGAGGAACTCCTTCTGGTGCGCAAACCCGTGCCCCGCGCCCTCTAAAACAAGCACCTCGTTCTGCTCCGGACGCTTTAGAAGCTGTGCGGCGTATTCTTCAAATCCGCCCAGCAGATCCCGGGTGCCATAGGCCAGAAACTGCGGGACGAAAGGGGCCCGGTCCAGATTCTTTGCCAGAGAACAGACCTTCTGCCACCGGGCGCGCTTTGCGGGATCCGTATAGAATTCCGGGCCCGTAAGGTTGGCCAGCATACAAGGATTGACGTCAAAGCTGACCACGGGATAAATGGCGCAGACAAAATCCGGCATTCCGCAGGCAGCGTCCACGGCATCCGGCTCATAGCCCTCTGCCGCCACGGGATCGTCCCCCAGAAGTACCGCCGCCCCGGCAGCCGTATAGCCGCCTGCGGAGAAACCCATGGAGCCCAGGGGCAGGTCTTCGATTCCGTACTCCGCCGCGTGAACCCGCAGAAAGCGGATGGCCCGCTGCATATCCAGGCAGGGGATGGGGAACCGATACGGCTCCAGACGGTACTTCAGCACAAAGCCGCTGTATCCGTACTCGTTGCACAAACGGGCGATCTGTATCCCTTCCGTATCCTCCATGCGGTCGCAGAAACCGCCGCCCGGCGCAATGACTACGGCGCCCTTCGGATGTTCTGCCAGAAACGGCAGGATCACCGGAATATCCTCGTAGGTTTCCTTTGCCCGGCCCGCCGGAATGACGACACGCGCCAAATAATCGTCATGTCCGTGATTGTCCCTGCGGATCTTTTTGCCGAAAACCCACTGGATCCAGTGAAGGATCACCAGCGGCCGCGGCGCACGGGTCCGCACCATGTCCTCCGCCTTTTTCCGGGGGCTGTTAAAGGGGACTTTTTCGCCCCACACCGGGATTTCCACAACAGCTGTGGGGGCTTCATTCTGATTCCGCGTCATTATCTTCCTCCTTTTTCGTGCTTTACCGGCTGTCGGTTTCCTGCCATGCAGGCGTCATGGAATCCGCCGGGCATGCCGTGTAGACGACCGCGGCCGGTCCCAGCAGTCCGCAGGGCCGCAGGGCGTTATGGGCATGCGCGGCCAGAGAATCCGCAAAGACCTGCATGCCCACCGACCGGCTGTGCGCGGCATTCGAAACTGTCTCGACGGTGATCAGATGTTCCCCCGCCAGCACGTCCTTTGGCACTTCAAACACATACGGCGCCGTCACCGCTGAACCTGAGAAACGGCCGTCCAGCCACACCCGGCAGGCCTCCTCCACGCGGCCAAGGGACAGGGATGCCGGCGGCCGCGTAAATGTCACGCGCTTTTTGTAGACGGCTTTTCCGGAAAAACAGGGATCCATTTCTCTTCCGGCCAGATCCGTAAGCTGCATAAGCTCCTTTTCCGGATCACCGTTTACGGAAACGGTCCAGGGGCCGCCAATCTCTTCCCAAAGAGCAACGTCTAGGGTTGCGCGCTCCGGCGCTGATACCGGCCCGCTGTACAATAGGACGCCTCATATTCTTCCAGATCCATGGAGTAGATCCCCGCCTCCGCCAGCGCCGCTGCGGTTTCTTCAATGCTCTCTTTCGTGTCGTCTGCACTCAGCTTTACGAACGGGTGAATATAATTCGCGGTCCGCACGCCGGACAGCACCTCTTTCCATTCTGCTCCCATAACGTCCTCCTTATGCGTGACGCGGCCTGGTAAATCTTCCGTTTTTATTCTATCCGCCGCCGGAGCGGCCGTCAGCATAGAATCCGTATGATTTATCATCTCATCGTGACTTTTCTTCCTTTGTCCGCTACAATAAGGACATCACATGCCGCCGCAGGAAAGGATTTTCGTTTCGCCGGGAGTAATACCGATGTTTGACCATATCCCCTTTGATCACTATGATCCCCACCGCCGCCTGACCTCGCGGCAGATCCCCGAATCCGCGCTGCAAAACGAGGCCGTCTACGGGAAAGGCAACCTGCCCAACGCCCGGTACTCCATCATGGGCAGGACGGACGCTTTTTCCTTCCCGCCCATCTCCGAGGAAGCGCAGGCGTCCTTAAACTACGTGCAGGCCTTTACCGTCTTCACCTATGACGCGCCCTCCTTCACGGAGCGGCAGAACTACCCTTCCTATCTGCTGGCCTACACATATGAAGGGGAGGCCGCATTGCGGTTTCAGGAGAAAGACTATACGCTTAAAGAAGGGGACGGCTTTTTCATCGACTGCCGTCTGCCCCACCGTTACGAGGTCACAAAAGGCTCGTGGAAAACGGCGATCCTCCACATGGACGGCCCGCTGTGCGCGCCGCTCTTTTCCCAGCTGCTGGCCACCGGTTCACCCGTGTTCCATGAGTCCCTGTCCGGCCTGACGCAGCAGCACATCGAGGAGCTGCTGCGCCTGTACTGCATGCCCCATCTCTACCGGGACTGGCAGGCCTCGAGCTGTCTGGATGCCCTGCTGACCCACATCCTGACCTTAACGGCACACGGCACGCCCACGGATCTTCCCCAGAACATGCGCTACCTGATCCGCTATATGGAGAGCAATTACCGCGAGCCGCTGTCCATGGATGATCTGGCGGCGTTTGCCGGCATCAACAAGCACTATCTCTCCCGGGAATTCCGCAAATACGTGGGTTTTTCTCCCAACGATTACCTGATCTCCCTGCGCATTCAGGAGGCAAAAAAACAGCTGCAGACCACTGACCGTTCCGCAGCTGAAATTGCCCACGAGGTGGGCATTCACGATATGAATAATTTCACCCGGCTCTTCCGAAAGAAAGTGAGCATGACCCCTACCGCCTTCCGGAGGGCAGCACAGGAGTAAGATCCACGTGGCATGTTCTATGAAGTCTGTTGAATCCACTCCTGCGCAAAATACATTGGCACATTCACCATCCACTCCTGATCCCTGTATGCGGACATGGAGAATCTCCACCCCTTGAGAGCTTTATTGCTGTTGACAACCGTTCGAAGACTTTTAGATCTTAAGTTTTCCTCTGCCTTAACCTCTATGGGGTATATCTTTTCCTTTTGAATAACAAAGTCGATCTCCATTGTGGAGTTCTCATTGGAATAGTAATAAGGCGTCATCGATGCAGGGTAAATAGCAATCAGAGGTTCTAGTTTGCAAGGGAAACTTCTATCTCTCCGGTTCGCTATTCTCTGTACTCGGAGACGGCGGTTTGCTGCGCTGATTTATCCCTTCAGCAGTTCAGGTTTAAGAATGATATCGTTGGCATGGATGCTCCGAATGTTCAGGTTGTCCAGAGTATCGCTGCCGTAGAAGCTGAACAGCTGGTATGCGGACCGGTCGTTCACCTTCTTGCGTGTATACGAGTTGATATGTGACATCATCAGATCCACCTTCTCCTGTGTAAGATCCTTAAAGGATGTTCCTTTCGGAAGGATCCGTGAATTCGCTTCCTCTGTCCGTGAGGATCACCGGTAACAGATTCTCGTACGAAGGGCTGCTTTCACCTCTGAAAACCTTTCCCTGCGCTTTATTGCAACAAAAGAGCCGCATCCTCTGATCCGAAGAGGATGCGGCTCCATCATACATGTCAAAAAAAGATAAATCAGTTGGAAAGCACCTTGCAGATGCCGATCTGGTACATGTCCAGATCCTTGCTCATGGCGAGGGCCTCGTCGATGTCAAAATCCAGGAACTGCCCGTGGCGGTAGCCCACCACCCGGTTGGTTTTGCCTTCGCACAGAAGATCCACGGCCATGGCGCCCATGGTGGAGGCGTACACCCGGTCCTTACAGGTGGGGCTTCCGCCGCGCTGCATGTGGCCTAAGATCGTCGCCCGGGTTTCGATGCCTGTGGCGGCCTCGATGCGCTTGGCCATGGAGGCGGAGTGGCCGATGCCCTCGGCGTTGACGATGATGTGATGGGTCTTGCCCTTGCGGCGGCTTTCGATGATGTGGTTCACCAGCTGCTGTTCGTCATAGTTGTACAGCTCCGGCAGAAGCACATCTTCCGCACCGTTGGCGATACCGCACCAAAGGGCGATGTAGCCGGCGCCGCGGCCCATGACTTCAACGATGGAGCAGCGCTCGTGGGAATTGGACGTATCCCGCACCTTATCGATGGCTTCCATGGCCGTGTTTACAGCCGTATCGAAACCGATGGTGTATTCGGTGCAGGCGATATCCAGGTCAATGGTGCCCGGCAGACCGATGGTGTTGATGCCGCGCTCGGCCAGCTTCTGGGCACCCTTGAAGGAACCGTCGCCGCCGATGACCACCAGACCGTCGATGCCGTGCTTTTTGCAGATTTCGGCGCCCTTGTCCTGGTAGCGGGCTTCTTTAAATTCCAGACAGCGGGCCGTGCGTAAGATGGTGCCGCCGCGGGAAATGATATCGGACACGCTGGAGCCGTCCATATCGAAAATCTCTTCATTTAACAGACCGGCATAGCCTCGCATGATGCCTTTAACGCTTTTGCCGTTGGCAATTGCCCGGCGGACAACCGCACGCACCGCTGCGTTCATACCCGGGGCGTCTCCGCCGCTGGTCAGCACGCCGATTGCATTGAATTCTTTCTTTGCTTCCATATAAACCTCCTTGGCCGGGGCATCGGATCAGATCTGCCGGTTTCGTCCTTCCGCCCGGATCCTGTTCATGACCGGGACGGATGCTGTTGTCTGCTATTCAGAAAACTGCTGTCAGGGCACTGATGCAAGCC
>JAZPYY010000031.1:0-7146 GCA_045544375.1 Shuttleworthella sp. | reverse complement strand
AGCAGGTGACGGTACTGGTGGAGCTGAAGGCCCGGTTCGACGAAGAGCACAACATCGTCTGGGCGAAGGAACTGGAGCGCGCTGGCTGCCACGTCATCTACGGTCTGGTGGGCTTAAAGACCCACAGCAAGATCGCCCTGGTTGTGCGCCGGGAGGAAGACGGCATCCGCCGCTACGTGCACTTAGGCACTGGCAACTACAACGATTCCACGGCGAAGCTGTACACCGACTGCGGTATCTTAACCTGCTCCGAGCCCATCGGAGAGGATGCCACCGCTGTCTTTAACATGCTGTCCGGCTATTCCGAGCCTGCGAAGTGGAACAAGCTGATTGTGGCGCCCCTTTGGATGCGCAGCCGCTTCCTGGAACTGATCCGCCGGGAGATGGCCCACGCAAAGGCCGGCCGTCCGGCAGCCATCATCGCGAAGATGAATTCTCTCTGCGACAAGGAACTGATCGCAGCCCTTTACGAAGCATCTGCCGCCGGGGTGGAAATCGACCTGATCATCCGGGGTATCTGCTGCCTGAAAACCGGGATCCCGGGCATCAGCGAGCATATCCGCGTGCGTTCCATCGTGGGCACCTTCTTGGAGCATGCCCGCATCTTCTGGTTCTACAATGACGGGGACGAGCAGATCTTCATGGGATCCGCCGACTGGATGCCCCGTAACATGGACCGCCGTGTGGAAATCGTGTTCCCGGTGGAACAGGCAGACTGCAAGGCGGCGGCCAGGCACATCTTAGACGTGCAGTTAGCCGACAACCTGAAGGCCTACGAACTGCTTCCCTCCGGGGAATATGTCCATCCGGACCGCCGGGGCAAACAGACCGTCGGTGCCCAGGACACTTTTATGCAGGAAGCCATTGCTTCCAGAAAAGAAACGGAAGCCGCGGAAAAGAAGCGTACCTTCACGCCGGCAAAGGCACCGGAAGAGTAAGGCCGTTTGAAAATGGGAAGGAAAACGAAGGGGACGGACATTCCGTTTTTCCCGGAAGGCGCAAAATGCGCAAATTTCCATTTCAGAGGTTGACTTCCCAAAACGGATGTGTTAAAGTACTTCCGTTGTGAAAAGCAAGCAGAGGATTCACTCTCACCTGCGCGCAATCGGGCGACGCAGCGTTCATATCACACAAAGCTTTGATTTGTGTCGATTGGTGGGTCTTCGTGTCTTGCGAAGACCCACTTTTTGCGCGTTAGCAATGAGCCATGCGCGGACGAGGAAGATTCTGAATCGCGAGCTTGCTCGCGAGCAGAAATCAGACGAGTCCGGACACGGCGAATGCCGTGACAACGAGCGAATGCAAAGCATTCGCGAGTCTGCCGCACATAGCTCATGACGAAAAGCGCAGTTTATATCGGGGAGGGCAAAGCCATTAGCGATTACATGATCAACGGTCAGATTCGTGACCGGGAGGTCCGCCTGATCGGACCGGATGGGGAGCAGCTGGGTATCATGTCTGCCAGAGAGGCACAGCGTCTCGCAGACGAGGCAGAACTTGATCTGGTAAAGATTGCGCCGACGGCCAATCCGCCGGTGTGCAAGATCATCGACTACGGTAAATTCCGTTACGACCAGACCCGCAAAGAGAAGGAAGCCCGCCGCAAGCAGAAGATCGTGGAAGTCAAGGAGATCCGCATGTCGCCGAACATCGACGACAACGACCTTCTGACCAAGGCCAACGCCGCCCGCAAATTCCTTTCCAAGGGAAACAAAGTCAAAATCACGCTGCGCTTCCGCGGCCGTGAGATGGCCCATGTCAATGAGACAAGACATATCCTGGAGGATTTTGCCGAGAGTCTTTCCGATGTAGCAGTTGTGGAAAAGGCACCGAAGATGGAAGGCAGAAGCATGAGTCTCGTGCTCGCCGAGAAGAAAGCATAGGAGGAACGAAATGCCAAAGATCAAAACCAAGAGAGCAGCGGCGAAGCGGTTTTCCGCTACGGGAACCGGCAAGCTGAAGAGAAACAAAGCATATAAGAGCCACATTCTCACCAAGAAGACCACGAAGCGTAAGCGCAACCTGCGCCAGGCGACCATGACGGATGAGACGAACGCAAAGGTAATGAAGAAGGTTCTTCCTTATCTTTAATGAGTCAAAAGTGACAGGCACTTTTGTCTCATACATCTGAGAATGCAACGCTCCGATGTGTGAGCTGTGATCTGTCCTGCAGACGATGACAGACCTGAATAAAGGTGAAAGAATTCACATCCGTTTTTCGAAACGGATCCAGAAATAAGGAGGAACATCATGGCAAGAATTAAAGGCGGCCAGAACGCCAGAAAAAAGCACAATCGTGTCCTGAAGCTCGCGAAGGGCTATCGTGGCGCACGTTCAAAGCAGTATCGTATCGCGAAGCAGTCCGTGATGCGCGCCCTGACCAGCGCTTATGCCGGCCGTAAGGAGCGCAAGCGTCAGTTCCGTCAGCTGTGGATCGCCCGTATCAACGCCGCGGCCCGCTTAAACGGCCTGTCTTACAGCAAGTTCATGTTCGGCTTAAAGGCAGCCGGCGCGGACTTAAACCGCAAGGTGTTAGCTGAGATGGCTGTGTGCGATCCGGAAGGTTTCGCAAAGCTTGTCGAAGTTGCGAAGAATGCGCAGAATGCTTAAATTCAACCCATCGGACGGGCAGGCTGTGCCGTCCATTGATATGCGCGATGCGCACATCTCGCACCGGTGGCGCTCGATGTACGTTGGCCTTCGAATACTTCGCATGCAAGCATGCACGCATTTTCCGGCCTTATCGCGCAAAAGCGCTGTTTTCACTGGCGATGGTCATTGAAAACAGCGCCTTTTTTATTTATAATAATCAAAGTGTCAGGTAACCTATAAAAAAGCTGAGCACCAAAGAGGCTCAAAGTCAGGGGGAGGAATTATCATGGCCATTCTTGTTACCGGCGGCGCCGGATTTATCGGAAGTCACACCTGCGTCGAACTGCTGGACGCGGGCTACGAAGTGGTTGTTCTTGACAACCTGGTGAATGCCAACGCGAAATCCTTAGACCGCGTGCGGGAAATCACCGGCAAGGATCTGGTATTCGTGGAAGGTGATATCCGCGACCGCGCTTGCCTGGACGCCATTTTCGCAAAGTATGATATCGACAGCGTCATCCACTTCGCCGGCTTAAAGGCCGTGGGCGAATCCGTGCACAAGCCCTGGGAATACTATGAAAACAACATCGGCGGAACCTTAGTCCTGGTGGATGCCATGAAGCAGGCCGGCGTGAAGAATATCATCTTTTCTTCCTCCGCTACCGTGTATGGCAATCCGGCGGAAATCCCGATTTCCGAAAACTGCCCGAAGGGCTCGCCCACCAATCCCTATGGCTGGACCAAGTCCATGCTGGAGCAGATCCTTTCCGACATCCAGTTTGCGGATCCGGAGTGGAACGTGGTGCTGCTTCGCTACTTTAACCCCATCGGCGCCCACAAGAGCGGCCGCATCGGCGAAAATCCCAACGGCATTCCCAACAACCTGATGCCTTATGTCACCCAGGTGGCCGTGGGCAAGCTGCCGTGCCTGGGCGTTTTCGGCAACGATTACGATACGCCGGACGGCACCTGCATCCGCGACTACATCCACGTGGTGGATCTGGCCAAGGGTCATGTGGCAGCGTTAAAGAAGCTGCAGCCGCAAAGCGGTCTTTCCATCTACAATCTGGGTACCGGTACCGGATACAGCGTGCTGGATATCATTGAAAACTTCAAGGCAGCCAGCGGTGTGGATCTTCCCTATGAATTCAAGCCCCGCCGTGCCGGTGATCTGCCGGTGCTGTTAGCCGATCCCACGAAGGCCAAAGAGGAGCTGGGCTGGGTAGCCGAGCGCGGCATCCGCGAAATGTGCGCCGATTCCTGGAACTGGCAGAGCCACAATCCCAACGGATACGAAGAGTAACCGTCATATCGGACTGAGAAGAGTAAATGCAAAACCGCCTGTTTTACAGCAGCAACTGCTGTAAAACAGGCGGTTTCACACTGCGGAATGTGCCGTTTTATGCTATGAAACAGGGGGAATTTTTCTTTTCATTCTGTTTCTTGAAAAAAATACTTGCTTTTTCCATTTCAATCGTGTATTATCTTTATGTTGTCGCAAGACAGCAGATGGTTCCTTGGTCAAGCGGTTAAGACGTCGCCCTCTCACGGCGAAAACAGGGGTTCGATTCCCCTAGGAACTGCACTTTGCAAGGCGGGTCAGAAACGACCCGCCTTACTTTTTTGCGCGAAGCAATGAGCCATGCGCGGACGAGAAGACAAACAAGTATCCTGTCAAGCATGGCTCGCTCATACGCGTCTGAGTTATAAGGAGTATTCATGTCACAGAACGCACAGTCTGACCGCTATCGGATGATGACCGAAACCCCGGTGCGGAGTCTGATCCTTCGCCTGGCGGTTCCCACCATCATCAGCATGCTGATCACCGGCATTTACAACACAGCCGACACCTATTTCGTCGGTCAGATTTCCACCCAGGCCACCGCGGCTGTCGGTCTGGTCTTTTCCGTGATGGCTCTGATTCAGGCCTTAAGCTTTTTCTGCGGTCATGGCTCCGGAAACTATCTGTCCCGGATGTTGGGCGCCGGTAACCGCAAGGAAGCGGAAGAGATGGCCAGCACCGGATTTGCCTTAGCCATCATCATCGGCATTGTTCTGGCGGCGGCCGGTCAGCTGTTCTGCGAGCCCATTGCCCGACTTGTGGGAGCCACAGATACGCTGATGGCCGATACGGTGGCGTATATGCGCATCATCCTTTTGGGTGCGCCCTTTATGACCGGCCAGTTCGTGATCAACAACCAGCTGCGGTTTCAGGGCAGCGCCATGTCGGCGATGATCGGCCTTCTGTGCGGCGCGCTGATCAACATCGTCCTGGATCCCCTTCTGATTTTCGGTTTTCACATGGGGGTTTCCGGAGCGGCCATTGCCACCATTTCCGGACAGTGCATCAGCTTTATCGTGCTGTTCATTCAAAGCCTTAGAAAGGACAACATTCGGCTGGCTTTCAAAGACGTGCATTTCACGCCCCATCTGATCCTTGAGATCATAAACGGCGGCGCGCCGTCTCTGTTTCGCCAGGGACTGGCGGCGATTTCCACCATTCTGCTGAATACAGCGGCCGGCCGCCTGGGCGGGGACGCAGCCATTGCGGCCATGTCCGTCACCGGCCGGGTGATGATGCTTCTGATTTCCGCACTGATTGGCTTCGGACAGGGCTATCAGCCGGTGTGTTCCTTTAACTACGGCGCCGGCCTGACGAAGCGGGTAAAAGATGGATATGTATTCTGCGTCAAACTGTCCACGGCGGTGCTGGTGGTGATTGCGGCTTTGTGTTTTGCTTTCGCACCCCAGGTGATCGGCTGGTTCCGGGACGATCCGGCGGTTATTGAAATCGGACACACGGCTCTTCGCTGGCAGGCGGCAGCGCTTCCGCTGTCCGGATTTATTGTCATGAGCAACATGATGCTGCAGTCCATGGGCAAAGGCGTCAAGGCATCGATCACATCCTCTGCACGAAACGGACTGGCGTTTATACCGGTGCTGCTGATTCTGTCTTATGTGCTTGGAATGCCCGGTGTGCAGATGGCACAGGCCTGGGCAGATGTGCTCACCATAGGAATCACATTGCCGCTGGTGGGATCGGAACTGAAGAAATTATAGGTTTGGAAATGCTTGCATTTTCCGCCACTTGGTGCTATAGTATCACTGTTTCATAAAGAAGTTGCGAGGCGGGCCCTTACGGGGTCCGCTTTTCTCATGCAAAGGAGGAGCCTTTGTCAAAGAAGGAAATCTATGAACAGAAGACGGAAGACTTTATTCTTCCGATCTTAGAGCGCATGGGCTTTACACTTGTGGATGTGGAATATGTCAAGGAAGGACCTGAATATTACCTTCGCGCCTACATCGACAAACCCGGCGGCATTACCATTGAAGACTGTGTGGCAGTCAGCCGCGAGATGAACGAAATCTTAGACCGGGAAGACTACATCAGCGAAGCCTACAACTTTGAAGTCAGTTCCCCGGGCCTGGGCCGGGCCTTAAAGAAGGATAAGGATTACGTCCGCAACCAGGGGAAGGAAATCGAAATCCACACCTACAAGGCCATGGACGGCACCAAGGATTTCACCGGTACGCTGGAAGCCTGGGACGATGACTGCGTGACCCTGTCCTGCGATGGCGTGCTTCGTGCCATCCCGCGGGAGGCCATCGCGAAAATCCGTGAATACGTGGAGTTCTGACCGAAGGAACAGACTTGCAAAACAGGCATGTAACCCCCTGCGTCAGGGGCCAAAAAAGTGTTTTTTCTCTCCGCGGGATCAAATCATTCTTCCCGCGAAATGCTAATAAACTCATGTACATCACCGTATCATAAAAGGAAAGAGGAGGATTACGGAAAATGGGTAACTCGGAACTGTTGGCGGCACTGGATCTGCTGGAAAAGGAACGCGGCGTCGATAAGGCGGCGATGATTGAGGCCATGGAGGCTTCGCTGATTCAGGCCTGCAAAAACACCTATGGCAAGCCGGATAAGAAATATGAAAACCTTCGCGCGGTCATCGATATGAACGACGGCGAATTCCATGTTTATTCCGCCAAGACCGTGGTGGAAACCGTAGACGACGACCTGGAAGAGATTTCCTTAAAGGACGCTCACGCCATCGACGGCGGCTTAAAGCTGGGTGACGTGGTGACCGTGGAAGTGGATTCCAAGCACTTCTCCCGCATCGCTTCCATGAACTCCAAGAGCATCATCGTGCAGCGTATCCGTGAGGAAGAAAACAAGAGCCTCTTAAACGAATATCAGGAGAAGGAAGGCCAGCTGATCACCGGCGTGGTGCAGCGTTACATCGGCCGCAACTTAAACATCAACCTGGGCCGTGCCGACGGTTTCCTGGCGGAAAACGAGCAGGTTCGCGGCGAGAGATGGCAGACCGGCGACCGCATCCGTGTGTATGTAAAGGAAGTGCGCGAGCAGACGAAGGGCCTGCGCATTCGCGTTTCCCGTACCAACCCCGAGCTGGTGCGCCGCCTGTTTGAAGAAGAAGTGGCCGAGATCCGGGACGGCATCGTGGAGATCGTGGGTATCGCCCGTGAAGCCGGAAGTCGGATCGTAGCCATGTCGTTCTGTGAGCCAAGGAGTTGATCATTTGGTTT
>JAZPYY010000030.1:0-49408 GCA_045544375.1 Shuttleworthella sp. | reverse complement strand
CGTCAGCTGGCGCTCGGTCATGTTGACGCTGGCGATGCGCTGGGCATATTCCTCTTCGGAAAGGGTGCCGTCGATCACGCCATAGGTGATTTCCTCCATCCAGTAGGAGTCGAAAAACTCGAACTTTCCGGCTTCCGGAATGTCCAGCATATAACGGTACAGGAAGGGATAGCGTCTCTCCTCTTCCGTGGGTTTGGATGAAATGGTTTTAACATCAAAGAAGCGCGGGTCGATGTTCTTGATGACCTTGCCGATGATGCTGCCCTTGCCGGCTGCCCCCCAGCCTTCAAAGATGACCATCACCGGAAGCTTGGCTTCCTTGATTTTCATCTGGTAGCCGCCCAGCGTTTCCTGGGCCTTTTTCAGTTCTGCCCGGAGCACTTCGTCTTCCGGCGGCGCGGCTTTCACAAAATCTTTCAGCATAGTAACCCCCTTTTTTGCTAACCCCAAAAATTGCTGCCTCTGTCTTTTTACATATTCACAGATACCTGACAGATCGCGTTTACGGACGTCCGCCTCTGCAGACGCCCGTTTTCTGTTTCCTTACGGAAGCACGTTTAACAGATCCGCAAAGGACGTCAGATTGTAATCTTCCAGTCCGCAGTCCTTGGCATCTCCAAACAGCGCTAACGCTGTCATGCCGCCGGCCTTGGCTGCCTCGATGCCCGACTTGGCGTCTTCCACCACCGCGCAGTCATCCGGATCCATCATCAGCTTCCTGGCCGCCGTTAAAAACACCTCCGGATCCGGCTTGGAATGTGTGATGTCCGTGCCGTCTGCGATGGCATCGAAAAAGCCTTCCAGGCCGATGCGGCGCAGAATGAACTTGGTGTTCTTGCTGGAAGAGCCGATGGCCAGCTGGTATCCCCGGGCGCGAAGTTCTTCCAGTGTGGATTTCACTTCGTCGGAAAGATCCGCCGTGCTCATGGTCGCCAGAAGCTCCCGATAGGTGTTGTTTTTCTCTTCGGCAAAGGCTTCCTTCTCCGCCTCGGTGTATTCCCTGTCGGCGCGCTCTAAGATGATCTCCAGGCTCGCCATCCGGGAAACACCCCGCAGACGGTTGTTGATTTCCTCGTCGAAGTAGATGCCCAGGCGGTCCGCCAGCTGTTTCCAGGCCTGATAGTGAAACTTGTCTGTGAAGCAGATGACGCCGTCCAGATCAAAGATCACTGCTTTTTTCTGAAACTGCATACGTCCCTCCTTACTGTCCGTAATAGGCGTTGGCGCCGTGCTTGCGGAAGAAGTGCTTGTCGCGATAGCAATCCGGTGCATGGGTGATGCGGGGATTGACCATCTCGGTACGGGTGGCCATCTTCGCCACTTCCTCTAACACCACCGCGTGATACACGGCCTGCGCCGCGTCCTTGCCCCAGGTGAAGGGGCCGTGGCTGGCGCACAGCACGCCCGGCGTGTACATGGGGTTGATGCCCCGTTTTGCGAAGGTTTCGATGATGCTTAAGCCGGTGTTCTTCTCATATGCCTCGTCGATCTCTTCCGGCGTCAGATGGCGCGCGCAGGGAATCAGGCCGTAGAAGTAATCCGCATGGGTGGTTCCATAAAGCGGAATATCACGCACCGCCTGTGCCCAGGGCGTCGCCTCCGGGGAATGGGTGTGAACAATGCCGCCGATTTCCGGCCAGGCCTTGTACAGTTCCAGATGGGTGGGGGTATCGGAAGAGGGCTTGTACCTGCCTTCCACCCGGTTGCCCTCCAGGTCCATCACCACCATGTCATCCGGCGTCAGCTCGTCGTATTCCACGCCGCTGGGCTTGATGACAAACAGGCCGGCTTCCCGGTCGATGCCGGACACGTTGCCCCAGGTGTAGGTCACCAGACCCCGGCGGGGCAGTTCCATGTTAGCTTCATATACCTTTAATTTCAGTTCCTCTAACATGCGATTCTCCTTTATCTCGGTCAGTCAGAAAACAAGCTGTCGGCGATCTTTCCTCCGCCTTCTGCGAATACTTTCGTACTCTCCGGCCTACTGCAGTGCTTCCACTGCGGCCTTCTGGGCGGCCAGTCCGGCCACATAGCCTTCCATGTACTTGTCAAAACCGGCCACATCCTCCGGATCGGGCGCCATGGTCTCGGCTTCCATGCCTGCGAAGACACAGTCATTTAAGTACGCCGGAAGGGTCTGGCCTTCCGCCTTCTGCACCAGATAGGCAGCCAGCACGGCGATACCCCAGGCGCCGCCTTCACCGGCGGTCTCCATTAAGGAAACCGGTGCGTTCATGGCAGCCGCCATGTAGCGCTGTCCCACGCCCTTGGTCTTAAACAGACCGCCGTGGCCGTACATCTTCTCCAGCGGCACCTTTTCTTCCTTCAGCAGGATGTCTAAGCCCACCTTTAAGGTAGCCATGGAGGAATACAGGTTGCTGCGCATGAAGTTGGCCAGGGTAAAGGCGCTGTCGGGCATGCGGATCTGCATGGGACGGCCTTCCATCAGGCCGGTCACCGGCTCGCCGGAGTAGTAGTTGTAGCTGACAAGACCGCTGCAGTCGGCGTCGCCCTCTAAGGACAGGCGGTACAGCGTGCCGTACAGGGTGTTCATATCCATCCGGATGCCCGCGGCCTCGTTGTATTCGGCGAACAGGCGCACCCAGGCGTTTAAGTCGGAGGTGCAGTTGTTGCAATGCACCATGGCCACCGGCTTGCCGTCGGGGGTGGTGACCATGTCCAGTTCCTCGTGAACGTTGGGCAGATCCTTCTCCATAACCACCATGGCAAAGATGGATGTACCGGCGGACACGTTACCGGTGCGCACGCCCACGCTGTTGGTGGCGGTCATACCGGTGCCTGCGTCACCTTCCGGCGGGCAAAGAGGAATACCGGCCTGTAAGTTTCCGACCGGATCCAGGAACTTCGCGCCCTCTTCCGTCAGCACGCCTGCATCCTCGCCGGCGGAAAGCACCTTGGGAAGGATCTCTGACAGGGTCCAGGCAAAGCCCTTGTCTGCCACCAGCTCGTCAAACTTGGCAATCATCTTCTGGTTGTAATTGCCGGTCTCGGCGTCGATGGGGAACATGCCGGAGGCGTCGCCCACGCCCAGCACCTTCTCACCGGTCAGCTTCCAGTGGATGTAGCCGGCTAAGGTGGTGAAGAAGCGGATTTCCGGCACGTGGGGCTCATTGTTTAAGATGGCCTGATACAGGTGGGAAATGCTCCAGCGCTGGGGGATATTAAAATGGAAGGCTTCCGTCAGCTGGGCGGCTGCTTCTCCGGTGATGGTGTTGCGCCAGGTGCGGAAAGGCACCAGCAGTTCGCCCTGCTCATTAAAGGCCAGATAGCCGTGCATCATGGCGGAAAAGCCCATGGCCGCATAGGATGTGGGCGTCACGCCGTACTGCTTCTGCACGTCTTTTACCATGTCGGCGTAGCAGTCCTGCAGACCGGTATGAATATCTTCCATCGTGTAGGTCCAGATCTTATTGTCGTAGCGGTTTTCCCACTCGTGGCTGCCCTGCGCAATGGGCGTGTGATTCTCGTCCACCAGAACGGCCTTGATTCTAGTCGATCCAAACTCGATGCCAAGAATCGCCCTGCCCGCCTCAATACACTCTTTTGCGCCCATTTCGATTTCCTCACTTTCTAGCGTGTTTTCACACGCTTTTCACAAGATCATATGTAAACCCAGTATACCGCAAAAGGCCCGGTCCATTCAATGGACCGGGCGTAAAATCTTTTAGCTTTTGAAACGCGCTGCGTTTCCGTGCAAATTATTCTACTGCGATCTCCGCCACAGCGTCCGCAAATCCCTTGGCAGCGAAGGTTACCTTGACGCTCTTTCCTTCCCCGGCCTTCACCACCGCTAAGGCCCGGCCGTACCAGGTGGTATAGGCGCCGTCCAGGTAGTTCTCCTCACCCCGGGGATTGCCGCTGCCGAAGCCTAACAGCTCGCCTCCTTCCACGGTGACAGAAACCTTGGCATCCGCGTTGGATTCCAGCACGCCGTTTTCGCCGCAGATGGATACCGGGATGAAGATCAGCTCACCGGCAGAAACCGTGGCCTTTTCCGGAGCCGGCACCAGAGACAGGGCGCCTTCTGCGGATACCAGGGTGCGGGTCTTGGTCACGTTTCCGGAGGCATCGTAGGCGGTTACCGTAAGAGTACCGGCTGCATACCTGGTCTTGTAGGTGGCCTTGCATCCCTTCAGTTTCTTCTTGCCTAAGCTCTTTCCGTTTACCGTCACTTCACAGGAAGCCGCGTTGGAATACACTTCCAGAATGGCCTTGTTGCCGTCGCAGCCCCGCCACGCCCAGCTGGCCATGGCGTTGGTGCCTCTCCAGGCCGCCTTGCGCACCTTGGTCTCGGGATGGTTCACCGGCTGCACGCCGACGAAGGGCACATCCGTCACATCCCAGGCCGCCTGAGCTAAGGCCACCTGCGCATCGCCGTCACCGATCAGGTTAAAGGCGCCGGCGTCCGCCGTCTTCCAGGGATAGGGCTTGGCAAAAGCGCCGCCGTCCTTCTCATAGGTCCAGGCGCCGATACCGTTCTCGCCCAGGTAATCCCAGGCCGTCCACATGAAGTCGCCCACCACGTAGGGGAACTTCTTTACCATATCCCAGTTCTTGGCAATGTCCTGGGGGAAGGTTTCGGAACCGAAAATCACACGGTTGGGATGCAGCTTGCCTTCCATGGGATAACGGCCGGAGGCGTAGTTGTAACCGGCGATGTCAAGAGCATCTAAGGAGGGGCTGCACACCTTGTCCACCTTGGAAGAATTGGCCGCCTTCGTCATGCCCGAACCAACCATGGACACCATCATGTTGTACATGGTGGAATTCATGCCCATGTCCTTGGTCTTATCCGCCTGTGCCGCGCCGCCCTCGTCGTACAGGCCCTTGCCCTTGGCCGCCTGGCTGATGATCATCAGGTTGAAGCCGCCGGTCACGGGACGGGTACCGTCGATCTCGTGCAGATAGGCCGTCATCTCCTTGGTCTTTTCGATGCCCTTTTCATGGGCGGGCTCGGAAACTTCGTTGCCGATGGACCACAGGATGATGGAAGGATGATTGTAACCCCGGTCCACCATGGCCTTTAAATCGCCCAGATAGTTGTCTTCCCAGAAGGTGGCGTAGTCCCCGGGATTCTTGTGCTGATACCACATATCCCAGGCTTCGTCCATCAGATACATACCCATCTCGTCGCAGGCGGCAATCAGGGCAGCAGACGCCGGATTGTGAGCCATGCGGATGGCGTTGAAGCCCGCTTCCTTTAAGATGCGCACACGACGGGCCTCAGCCTCGGCAAAGGTCTTCGCGCCAAGAACGCCGTTATCATGATGGATACAGCCGCCCTTTAAGAGCACGGATTTGCCGTTGATTAACAGGCCCTGGGCGCTGTTATAGGCGATCTGGCGGAAACCGGTGCGCTCCACAGCGCAGTCCACGGCTTCGCCGCCCTTCTTTAAGGTGACGCACACGTCGTACAGGTTGGGCTCGTCCGCAGACCAGAGCTTCGCCGCCGGGGTAACCAAGGTCATCACTCCGCAGCCGCCTTCCACCGCCGCTTCACCGGAAACCAGCACCGTATCCGTGCCCTTTTCGCAGATGGCCACTTCCAGGGCGTCAGCTTCACCCACGCTCTGTACCGCCACTTCCAAGGTGGGAGGCAGGGTGGACTTGGTGGTGCAGCGGATGCCTTCCGGGCAGAGGGCGTCTTTGCCGCCGACCCACAGCCACACCGGGCGATAGATGCCCGCGCCGGAATACCAGCGGCTGGCGGGCTGATTCATATTGTCGCACTCCACGCGGATGGTGTTGGTTTTGCCGTAATCCAGCTTACCGTCGGCGGAAACAAAAAAGGGGATGTAACCATAGGGACGGGGACCTTCCGCCTGCACGCCGTTGAAATACACCTTGGCGTCCTGATACACACCTTCAAACTGGAACAGAATCGTCTGATTCTCCCACTCCGCCGGAGCTTCGAAAGTCTTCTCGTAAACATAGGCGCCGCCGGGATAAAATCCCTGGGCATCGCCGGCCTTGGCGTCACGGCTGCGCACCCGCTCAAACATGGCGTCGTGGGGCAGGGTTACCTGCTTGGAAACGCCGGTTTCGTCGGTCACGGTCCAGTCAGTGTTAAATGATAATCTCTGCATGATTCCTCTCTCCCTTCGCTGCTCTCTTCGATACCGATGCGGATCAAAGTCCGCTATTGATTCAAACTAGCATAATCGTAGCGAATCCGAAGGAAACAGAGATATCAAAATTTAGCCACTTTTCTTATTTTCGTGCCGAGTCCTTGAAATACAACCAACATTTGGATAGAATGAAGACAGTGTCCTGCGTCGGCAGGTCCGGCCCGTGAAAAACCGGATCCGCCAGGAGGACGACCTGCGAAACGTCTTCTATATTTACTGCGGTTACATGAAACTGACGGCCTGCGCATTGTCTTTTTGTTTTTTAGAAAGAGTGCTGTATCTTATGAAAATTCAGGAATCCGCTCAGGACTATCTCGAGTCTATCTTAATTCTTTCCCGCAAACAGGGAAATGTCCGCGCCACCGACATCTGCTCTTACTTCGGATACGCCCGGGCCACCGTGTCCGTGTTCATTCACCAGCTGGAAGATCACGGCTATGTTACCATCGATGAAAACCGCCACATCACCCTGACGGATGAAGGCCGCAAAATTGCCGAAGAAATGCTGGAGCGCCACGAGTTCTTCTCCGAGCTGTTTATCCGCTTAGGGGTGGACGAGCAGACCGCCCGAAATGACGCCTGCCGCATCGAGCATTACATCAGCGAAGAAACCTTCCGGGCCATGCAGAAAGCAGCGGAACAGTACCTGCCGAAGGCATAAGGCCGCCCATTCGCCGCATGGTTCGGTGCGCCAACGAAAACGAAAAAAGCTTTGGATTGGAAACCTGCCAATCCAAAGCTTTTTCATTTGTGCGAAATGTTCAGTGAATACATGCATATCTGCACGCAACGCGTTCGACATTATGCCAGTTCTTCCGTCACGGCTTCTCCCGCCGGCAAAGCGATCCGCTTTTCGCCCAGCACCAGGGTACCGCCCTCCCGGGTCGCCGTCACCGTCACTTTCCCGTTTTCCAGATGCACATGCACTTCACCGCCGCCAATGGGCACGACACCGTCGTACATGCTAAGCGGACCGGCCACCGGACGCACCTCAAAACTCTTCCAGGCGATGTCCGTGCGCTTCACACCCAGACGGTACCGTCCCAGCAGATAGACGGGACTGGTACTCCAGGCATGGCACAGAGACTTGCCGTAGGGCCGGTTGTACATGGCGTAATTCGAAATCCGATCCAATTCCGGATTGAACTCCTCGTAGCAGGTGGTGGCACCCTGATCCAGCATGGGGCCGAAGTAATTTAAGATCAGATCCTCAATAGCCTCGGTGTGGCCCATGCGGCACTTCACCCGCATCTCATAGAAGCGGAAGTAGGGCGTCGTAATGGGCGGATAGGCGTCGTTTTCCAGCACGCTGTGATACACCTTCTGCTTCCAGGCATCGTCGCAGTGCAGATACAGCAGCGCCAGGATGTTGTTCTGCCGGGTCACGTGGCGCAGGCCCGACTCGTGGCAGTCCACAAAAGCCTGCAGCTCTTCGTCCCAGAAATCCGCCAGGATGTGCTCTTCCAGCACGTCCGCTTCCACATCCCAGTCAAAGGAAGTATCGAACCGGCGCAGGATGGGGGAGTTGTGCTCCCGAAGTACCCGCTGCAGACGGCTGTAGCTTCGCATGGCAATGGAAAGCAGGATCTGCTCGCCCAAAAGCGCGCCGCTCTTATCCATCTCGGCCCAGTCGATGAACACCCAGTCCGTCACCCGGCCCCGCACGTAGCCATCCACGCTGCGGCGGCTGTCGCAGAATTCCATCACCGCGGTTGCCCGAGGATACATCAGTTCCAGGAAGCGCACGTCGCCGTATTCCGCGTAATACTCCCACAGACTCATAAGCCAGAAATAGCTGTAGTCCATGATGGTGTTGATGTACTGCTTCACCGGCAGGCGGCCGCCTAAGGCAATCAGCGTGCGGCGCTCGGCCTCCCGATCCCGAAGGAGATAATGATCCACAAACAGACTCTGGTAGGCATCCGCCGACCACACCCAGCGGTCCCGCTTGATGCCGTCTAAGAAGAATTCCCGGTCGTTTAACAGGAAGGTGTAGGCCGCCGTGTTCCAAAGCTGAGTCACCTTGGCATCGCTGCTTGTAAAACCGGCATGGCAGTCCACCTTGGGCAGAAGGGAGATCACCTCCGGCTTTGCCTCCGCCTCGCTGATAAACAGATAGCGGAAGGCGTTGTCTGCCATATGCAGCCGGTCGCCCTTTTTGATGTAGCCGGGATTGGCAATCAGGGGCTGATCCAGCTTGATGATATTCGAATTTAATTCTAATTCGTGCAGAACCTCGGTGCCCGCGCCGTAGATGGCCCCCTCGGCACTAGTGGTGGCATCAGAAACATCTGCATTTCCTGCGGATTCCACGCCTCGGTAGAACTCGCACACTTCGCTGTTGCCCACATCTAAGGCTTCCTCCCGGGACTCGCCGAAGCTGATCACCAGATTGCGGCCGGACACGTCCGTCACGGAAAGCTCGGCCATGAGCTCTTTCCCGTAATCATACAGCACGCCGCCGTTGATGTTCTCCGTCGCCACCGCTTCTTCCACCTTCCGGTCGAAGGCAAAAACCGTGGGGGGAACATCCGGATTGGTATAAAGCGGCGAACACTCCGCCGGCGTCCAGTCGCTGGTCACGTCGTCCGCCTCCCAGGTGTCGTCCGTCTCCATCAGACCGGAAACGTACAGGGCCCCAAAGCTGTCCGGCGCCTGCACCGTAATGATCACAGAATACTCTCCGGCGTGGAGATCCAGCTCGCTGGTGCCGATGTATTCTTCCATGGAATAACCGCCGGTGGACATCTCCGGCAGCAGCACCACACGGAAGGGACCGGTGGCACGAATGGAAATGTGACCGCCCTCCGTTTTAATATCCTTCTTGAAACGCACCGTGGGCTCCGGGCTGTACAGCTTCCACACGGACGGATAATTCGCGCCGCGGTTGCGCCGCCGGCCCTGCACCTGCAGGTGGTGGAACATCTCAAAATCGCCAAAACGCCAGATCCAGGAACTCATCTCTTGTGCCTCCTGCGTAGAACGAATAACCTTTTCCCTCTCCAACCGGACACCGTTATTCTCGGTGTCCTCTGTCGTGCTGCACAGCCGTCTCCTGCGGCATTCAGCAAACACGGCTGTATTCTACCATAAAGTCCACAGGGAATACACATCAAAAATCCGGTATACCCTTTTACAGAAGAAACCGGTACGCAGAATAAAATTTTTTCGCTTTTGTGTTTATTTTTCCCGTATGTTTTCCGTGGTGTTACCGAACTGCTATATGATACAATAGTTTTATCTGTTACATGAATCGGCATCCAAAAATAAGCTGTATCAAAAAGGAGGTTTCCATGGATTATCGACAGATGGTGGGCTTCGTCACCGGCAAACCCAGCCGCCACCCCTTCCCTGAGCACATGAAAGACATCCGGCGCATCGCGGCCGACGGCATGGTGCTGTTAAAGAATGACAACAACGCCCTTCCCTTAACCGACAGCCGCGTTGCCCTCTTTGGCGGCGGCGCTGTGGAAACGGTCTTCTGCGGAACCGGATCCGGCTTCGTCTTCGCCCCCTACACCGTCACGGTGGAGCAGGGTTTGGAGGACGCGGGTTTTGAACTCACCTCCCGTTCCTGGCTGGATCGCTTCCGCGCGGAAAGTGAACGCGCCAACAAAGAGGACAAAACCCTTTCCCGCATCAGCCGCATCTGGAGCGGTCTGTCCATCATGATTGACGACCTGCCTGTCACCGATGCCGAAATCGCCGTGGCAGCCAGCGCCGACACTGCCATCTACGTCATCCGCCGCAACGCCGGCGAAGGCGGCGACCGCAAGGCCGAAAAGGGCGACTACGATCTCACCGATGTGGAACGGGACAACCTGACCCGCATCGCCGCTGCCTTCCGCCATGTGGTGGTGGTGTTAAACACCTGCGTCATCGACGCATCCTTCATCGACGAGATTCCCGGCATCGACGCGGCCATTATGATGAGCCTGCCCGGCGCCGAAGGCGGAAATGCCTTAGTCGATGTCCTGTGCGGCGAAATGAGCCCCAACGGCCGCCTGTCCGACACCTGGGCGCGCAAATATGAAGACAATCCCGCCAGCGCCACCTTCAGTGAAAACGATGGTGACTCCCTGCAGGAGGATTACACCGAAGACATCTACGTGGGCTATCGCTATTTCGACAGTTTTGGCATCGATCCCCTGTATCCCTTCGGCTACGGTTTAAGCTACACCACCTTCTCCACGAAAGTAACGGATATCAAGGCTGACTGGAAAAATGTCACCCTGACAGCCGAAGTCACCAACACCGGCGACGTAAATGCCCGGGAAGTGGTGCAGGTGTATGTTTCCGCCCCCGAAGCCGGCCTTTCCAAGCCCTGGCAGGAACTGCGGGGTTACAAAAAGACCGGACTGCTCGCTCCGGGCAAGAGCCAGGTGGTGACGATCACCATTCCCACCGAATCCCTGGCCTCCTACGACACCGAAAAGGCCGCCTGGGTGCTGGAAGCTGGCGACTACCTGTTCCGTGTGGGCAGTCACAGCCGCTGCACCTGCGTCGGCGCCGTTCTGACTCTGGATGAAACCGCCGTCGTCCGCCAGGTTTCCAACAAGCTGTCGCCGGATCACGAGCTGGATCTTCTGGTTCCTCCGGCAAGAAGCGAAGCCGAAGCCAAGGCTGATTTGGGCCACTGGCCGCTGCCCTCCTCGGAGGTTCCTGCTGAGGCCCTGCGCTGCGCCCTCTCGGCCGCTGACTGCGAAACCATTGAAAACGTCTGCGACACCCCCAAGGAAGATCTGGCCTCTGTGGACGGAAAGCACTTCCGCAACACCACGCCTTATCCGGAAGATGGCGACTGCGCGGCCAATCCCAACGCCACCTTAATCGACGTGGCCGAAGGCCGGGTGCGCATGGAAGCCTTCGTCAACTCCTTAGATCCCCAGGTGCTGCTGCGCCTCATCACCGGAAACGCCAACGAGACAAAGTACAGTGTGCCCTCCCGATTTGCCCAGACACAATCCGCTCTTCCTGCAGCCGTGCAGAAAGTGCTTTCCAACATCCCCGGCGCTGACAGACTGCCCCTGCCCGCCATCGGCGGCTATCGCCCGGTGGACGGCCCCAGCTCCTCCGGAGCCACCACCTCCCTGTTTGTATCCAGCCTGGGCATTCCCAACTGGCTGGTTACCGACGGCCCGGCCGGTCTGCACCTGCCTCTGTGCGGCGCCACTGACAATCCGGTGGGCCTGGCCTTAGCCCAGACCTGGGATGACGACGCCCTTCGCACCGTGGGCGAAATCATCGGCCGCGAGCTGAAATATTACAACTACAGCATCATCTTAGGACCGGGCATGAACATCCACCGCGATCCTCTGTGCGGCCGTAACTTCGAGTACTTCGCCGAAGATCCGCTGCTGTCCGGACACTGCGCCGCCGAAATCACCATCGGCGTACAGAAGACCCCCGGCGCCGGCGTTTCCATCAAGCATTTCGCCTGCAACGACCAGGAAGAAAACCGCACGCTGATGAACGCCACCGTTTCCGAGCGCGCCCTGCGGGAGATTCACCTGCGCGGCTTTGAATACTGCGTGCGTGAAGCGGATCCCAAGACCATTATGACCAGCTACAACAAGCTCAACGGCGTGCAGACCTCCTCCAGCTACGAGCTGCTGACGGAAGTGGTTCGCGGCGAGTGGGGCTTCAAAGGCCTGTTCATGACCGACTGGGGTACGGCCAGCGTCAAGGCCTACGATTACGCCGCCGGTAATGACCTGATCATGGGCGGCTACCGCAGCGATTTCCTGACCGCGGCTCTGGAAGCCAAGGCTCCCGAATTCGAGCCCGATGGATTTGTGAAGACCGAATCCTTCAAGGTGTTCGGCGGATTCTTCACGGAAGTGGTGGAATACTGGAACGTGTTTGTACCGGATGCGGAAGGCACCGACACGGTGGAAACCTTCGTGGCCCCCGGCGTGACCATAAACGCCAAGGTGACCGAATATGTGGAAGCCGGCAAAGCATGCGTGGAAGATCTGCCCGACGGCCGCAAGAAGATCACCTACAAGGGCTTAGACCGCGGACAGTACCTGTTCATGGATGACGTCAAACGCTGCGCAGCCCGGGTGCTGTGGCAGCTGATCGACTCCGTATCCTACCGGGTGATGACCAAAAAAGAGCCGGTGGTAAAACGCGGATAAAGCTGATGTGAGCAAAGAGTAAAAAAGCAGGTGGTTCCTGGGCGCTATGCCCGGAAACCACCTGCTTTTTCTTGCTCTCCACCCATCTTCAGGCTCTTAGCTTCAAAGTGATTTCCACTGAAAAGCGGGCACACGTGCCCGCTTTTCAGGTGAACCCACCCCGGAAATTCATATGACTTAAACTACATGCGCCTTCAGCAGGTTCGTCGTTCCTGCGATGCCCAGCGGTACGCCTGCGGTCATAACCACGGTGTCGCCTTCCACCACAAATCCCTTCTCCTGCAGCACATCAATAGCATAATCAAACAGCTCGTTGATATCGCTCTTTTCTTCCAGCAGCAGCGGCGTAATACCCCAGCACAGGTTCAGCTGCCGGCACACTTTGTCCGTCAGACAGCCGCCGATAATGGGGCTCTGGGGACGATACCGGCTGACCATCTGCGCCGTCCGGCCGGATTTCGACACGGATACGATGCAGCGGGCATCCAGGTCACCCGCCATCATGCAGGCGGTGTGAGAAATGGCGTCGGAAATGCTCTCGTGGGACATCAGCGTTGCTTCGCGGTTGCGCAGCTGCTGCAGATACGGGATGTTTTTCTCCGTACGCACGGCGATGCGGTCCATCATCTCCACGGCTTCCACCGGATACTTGCCCGCAGCCGTTTCGCCGGAAAGCATGATGGCGCTGGTACCGTCGTAAATGGCGTTGGCCACGTCCGTGACTTCTGCACGAGTCGGCCGGGGATGCTGAATCATGGAGTCCAGCATCTGGGTGGCCGTGATAACCACCTTGCTCGCGGACACGGTCTTCTTGATGATCATCTTCTGGATGATGGGCACTTCCTCCAGGGGAATCTCCACGCCCATGTCGCCGCGGGCCACCATGACGCCGTCCGCCGCTTCGATAATGGCGTCGATGTTGTCAATGCCCTGGTTGTTCTCGATCTTGGCGATGATGCGGATATCGTCTCCGCCGTACTGATGCAGCAGGTCGCGGATGGCGCGGATATCGTCTGCCGTACGGGTAAAGGAGGCAGCGATGTAATCGAAGTCATTCTGCACGCCGAAGAGGATGTCCTTCTTATCCTTTGCGCTTAAATAGGGCATAGACAGCTCCACGTTGGGCACGTTGACGCCCTTGCGGTTGGACACTTTGCCGCCGTTGCGCACTTCGCAGGTGATGTCGGTTTCGGTCACTTCCCGCACCACCATCTCAATCAGACCGTCGTCGATCAGGATGTGATCATCCGGCTTGACATCGTCCGGCAGATCGCTGTAGGTAATGGAGACAATCTCGGAAGTACCGGGCACGTCCCGGGTGGTCAGAGTAAACATCTGTCCCGGCTCTAAGATCACCGGGCCGTTTTCAAAGGTTTTCAGGCGGATTTCCGGACCCTTGGTATCCAACAGCGCCGCGATGGGCAGCCCCAGTTTTTCCCGCACGGCCTTGAAATGCTCTAAACGTGACAGCTGTTCGGAATGCTCTCCATGGGAAAAGTTAAAACGGGCCACATTCATGCCGGCTTTCATCACTTTTTCCAGCACGCCTTCCTGGTCGGTGGCCGGTCCTAAGGTGCAGATAATCTTGGTTTTACGGCGATAGGGTTTCTTCTTCATTCGGTTTTCCTTTCCCGACAGCTGCCTTCGCATCAGATCATAAATCATAAACCGGCGGTCTGTGTACGGTTTTTTCAGGTGTCGTTCTTACGTGATGCACATTATTTCACAAATATATAGTACCGCAAGAAACAGGACCACTGCAAGAAAAAAGTGCATTAGAAAAGGCATGTTTCCGAACCTTTTCCCGAAAACATGCCTCTTGTTTTATTCGTATATGTAACCCCGTTTACGATCTTTTTTAGGAAACCGCAGATTCACTGCAGCAGACCGAAAATACAGGGTGTCCGATTACTCCTCAGGCACCGCCGTCAGGGTCGCCGTCACGGTCTCTTCCTCTTCGTAATCGCTGTTCCAGGAAGAATAGACGATTTCGATCGTATCGCCGGGCTTCTTTCCGGTGATGTACTCCCGCACCGCCTCCATGGAGGTCACGTCATCCCCGTCGATGGAAAGGATCACGTCGCCGCGGTTTAAGCCGGCCGCGTCCGCCGCACTGCCGCGGATGATACGGGAAACGTAAACGCCCGTAGGCATGCCGTACTGCTCGGCGGTCTGCTCGTCAAGGTCCATACCGTAGATACCTAAGTAGGCCGTTCCCGGCGCTAAATCCGTGCTGCCGGCAGAATCAGTGCTCTGCTCCGGAACGCCGCCTTCAACGATGGTCTCGATGATATCCTTAGCCTGGGTGATGGGGATGGCGTAGCCCATACCTTCCACCTGAGTGTCGGAATACTTGGCGGAAACGATACCCACCACTTCACCGCGCATGTTTAACAGTGCACCGCCGCTGTTGCCGGGGTTTACGGCTGCATCGGTCTGGATCAGCTGGTTGGTGATTTCCGTGCCGTCATCGTTCTGCAGGGTGACTTCGCGGTCCTTGGCACTGATGTACCCGACGGTCACAGACTGGCCGTAACCTAAGGCGTTGCCAATCACGATGGCGCCCTGACCCACGATCAGCTCATCGGAATCGCCGATGACAGCCATGCGGATGGCGTCAAGGGTTTCCGCCGGAACATCTGCCAGTTTCACGGAAACCACGGCTAAGTCATGTTCCGGATCCGTGCCCACGATGATGGCAGACACACTGGCGTCATCGCAGAAGGTGATGGTCAGTTCGTTGGCGTTGGCCACCACATGGTTGTTGGTGGCGATGTAGATATATTCGTCATCCTCGCTGATGATGATACCGCTGCCGGCGGAAGGCACTTCATAGGTGCGCAGCTGGCCGAAGAAACTGCGGTACTGAATCAGAGAGATGTTGCTGACCTGCACGATGGAAGGCATGGTCTGCTTCACAATTTCGGAAACGTCCGTCTGCAGAGAAATCTGGGACGCCGGGGTGCTTTCCACCACACCGTCATCATCATTGGCGTCTGCTGCCGGAAGGGTGGTCTCAATCTTCTGGGAATCTTCCTCTTTCTCCACCTGGGCGCTGTTTCCGCCGGAGAAGCCTACGCCGCCCACAAAGCGGAACATCAGGCCGGCCACCAGGCCAAAGACTAAGGCTAAGGCCACGGTGCGCAGAAGCTTGCGTCCGAAGGAATCCGGATTCTTCTCTTTTTTCTCCTTCGGCTGCTTCGACTGCTTCGTCTTTCCGCCCTCTGCGTAGGGGCTGTATACCGCATCGCTGTAATAAGCTGCGCGGCCGGAGTTGCCATCACCTGCCGCGGATGCATTTCCGGATGCGGAAGACGTGCTGTTCTGGCCATAAGCGCCGCCGGTCTGATAGGGATTGCTCTGACCGTAGAGGCTGTTGACGTTATATCCGCCTGTGTAGGTGGTGTTGGTATAGGCCGTGCTGCCAAGGGGAGTGGCCGCTTCCGGTTCCGTATGTTCTGCTGCCGTATATCCCGACTCCGTCGTGTTGGCTGCGTCGTCTACCGGCGGCTCGTCCCACAGGGTTTCCTGGGATTCTTCCATGGTTTCCGTCCACGCCGGATCGCTGGCGCCGGTCTCTTCCGTTCCCTGCGATTTGGATGTATGGCCATCCGTTAAATCAGCACCTGTAAGGAATTCGCCGTTTTTCTGTTCACCTTCTGTTTCGATGATTTCGTCGTTTTTCCCGTATTCCATGATGTACCTCCATGTCACACTAAAACCAAATATACCGGATGCTGCCCCGCCATTTGCGGGAACCGCCGGATCATCTGACCAGACCATTTTCATCTGTCCAATCCGAACCGGTATGATTTTTGTTCCATGCTCTAAAGTCTAGCGGTCATTTGTGGCGAAATTGTGTCCAAACAGGGACAAATACGTGAACGGTACTTAAAATGAGCCTAAAAAACGGAACAGGGGCCGACCGTTCGTGGGGCACCTGTTCCGTTTTTGCATTGCACTCATCACAAAAATCTGACCTGCATTTTGCTTCTGCTAGGGATTTACCCCGTACCAGCCGATGCCTTCATCCAGCCAGGCTCCGGACGCGGCATTGACAGCGCGTTCGTTCGCGTCGGTCGTGTAGTTGTGTGTGCCGGTTACAAGCGACGGCGCGAACTGCCGGTAGACAGGCACCGTCTCGTTCGGGTCGGAATACCAGCCCACACCTTCCTGCTGCCACCCCTGTAAGGCCAGGGTCATGTATTCGTTTAAGTCCATGGTGTAATGATGGTCGGTGGTAAAGGGATTAAACAGACGATACACCGGATTTCCGGTGGCCGGCGCGTACCAGCCTATGCTTTCATCGTTCCACCCGGCGGTGGTGATCAGGGTGCGGTATTCGTTTTCATCCGCGGTGTAGAAATGCTCGTGGGTGCCCGGGAAATACAGCCGGTGCATACCGATCGCACTGCTGGTTTTTGCAATGGTGCCGTACATCACTTCGCCGCAGCCCGTGCAGGTGTATAGGATGGTACCCTCTGCAGATGCCGTTGCAGGGACTACCACCACGCCCCCGTCCCAGGTGTGGATATGCGCTGTCTGCTCTTTTAAATCATACAGGCAGGGCGGACGATTCAGCTGCGACCAGAAATCTTCCGGGACATGTGAGCCCAGCCTGCTTGCGAACAGGTCTTCCAAAAGTAGTGTTTCATCGCTGACACAGAAATAGCTGTCGTCTGCGCCATAAGCCTGATCCGACCAGGTCAGGTCCACCGCGTACCAGTTGCCGTCATCTAAAAGCACCTGATTCCACTCGTGACCGTCGCTGGTGACGCAAAGGGTTTCCACGCCGGCAGCGTTCATGATCATTTCGTATGCTTCGGAATAGGAGGCACATACGCCGCGGTGTTCAAACAAGGCTGAGTATATGGACTGATCATACTCACTTTTCGCATACGCCATCTCGGAAATCAGTCGGCTGTAAACCATCCAGGCCTTATCCTGTTTCGAGGAAACGCCATCCGCGTCCCGCAGGTAATCATTCACCTTATCCCTCAGCTGCTCGGCAACTCTCCGTCGGTCCGCACCCCTGGTAAATGCGGGAAAACACTGGAAAGCAACACCGAAGGACGTGCCGGAGGAATCATAAACCGAAGACTGCACAAACCCGTTATTAATAAAGAAGAAGGCCGGTTCGTTGTACAGAAACAGCTGGGCGATGGCCTGAACCTGAGAACGATTCAGTTTGCTGGTATATACAAAAGGCGTAATAATTTCGCTTTTGTATGATTCCAGATCTTCCGTTCCGCACAGCACCAGAAGCAGCATCCCGCGCAGCTCATCATAAAAGGCCCGTTCCTCCGCGGACAGCTGACTGCGCCAGTATGTCCCCGAACAGGCTTCCCAGAGATCCCGCTCCTTTAAGACGTTTTTGCGGGTCTGAATGGAGACCTCCCGGGCGAACTGATCTGCCGACAGATCGGTAGCCTTGGCGGTAACATAGAGAATCTCGGTCTCCGTTTTGCCGCTGGAAAGACCGGATCCATCCTCCATGCTTTCCTCAGCAAACGCCACCGCTGCCGGCGTCTGTGCCTGCAGGGTCGTCGAACAAAAAAGGGCAGCCGCCAGCCCCAAAGCCGGCAGCGCCCGATGGTTCCAGAATAACTTATTTTTCACAGGAGTCTCTTTCTGATTGTTCTTCAAAGGAGCTTCTCCTTTATGGAACTGTTCTGTCCTTTAAAAGACAGCCTCGTCTTTGTATCCGTCCGGCTGGAATTACTTCAGTCCGTACCAGCCAATCCCTTCATCAATCCACGCGCCGCCGGCTGCGTTTACCGCACGTTCGTAGGCATCCGTGGTGTAATTGTGCCGGCCGGTGGGAAGGGACGGCGCAAACTGACGGTACACCGGAACAGCCTGGTTCGTGTCGGAATACCAGCCCACACCCTCGTAGGTCCAGCCGGTTTCCACCAGCGTGTTGCGCTCGTTTTTGTCCCGGGTGTAATGATGTTCCCCGTCGTAGGGATTAAACAGACGGTACACCGGCTCATTGCTGGAGCGGGGCGCCGTCCAGCCGATGCCTTCATCGTTCCACCCTCTCTCGGTGGTCAGCACATGCTTTTCATATGCGTCCGCGGTGTAGAAGTGCTCGTGATTTCCCGGATAATACAGGCGGTACATGGGAATGGCCGCCGGGCGGTCATCCGCTTTAATGGACACCCGGGCATAAATCTCCGGCGTGTGCACACCATCTGTGGTGGTATTGAAATCGCCGTTCCAGGCACCGATATATGCCACGGCCACGTAATCACCGGGTGCAATTTCCGACGTGTCCCAGTCCACAATCCAGTGGATCAGGCTTTTGCCGGCAAAACGCTCTTCCGTACCTTCACCATACACGTTATTGCGGTCCTGAATCGTCAGACCGGCGTAACCCACCGGTTCCGGATTCTCCCCTGCATTTAGCGGGTAGATGAACATGGCGGCGTTTTCCACTTCATAGCTTCCCCGGGTGGCCTCAAACTGAAAGGCCGCGATCTGGCCCTGGTACAGCGACACACCGTCAATGTTAAAACCGCTGACCACGTTGATGGTGGGCATGGTCACCGCCTGAGCCGTCTGTGCCGGCGCAAAAGCCATCGTAACAGCAAGCATCAGTGCCAAAAGCAGAGCCTTTACCTGTTTCCCCTGGTTCTTCCCCATCATAATAAACTCCTTTATAGCCGATCTCACCGCAAGCCCAAGTCTGAAGTATCGCTGCCTGCAGGCGTCACCTGTAAAAGGGTCGAAAATCAATATCCGTAATCCAGTGCGCTGGACTCGTTAAAGCCGGAGTTGTTGACGATCTTGTTGCTGATATTTGCAACTTCCTCTGACGGAACATACCCCTGGGTTCCATACAGATAGTCATGCAGCTGGGTCACATTGGTGGCCAGCGTACAGGGCACCACCACGCTGCCCGCGCTGCCTAACATACCCGAACGCATGGCGAAGGGGAATCCGTGGGTATCCGCAATGGAGTAGTCCATCATGTGGGAGGCCAGACCTAAGATATCGCCCAGATTTAAGTTGGTGGAAATCTCAGGGAACACGGCGTTTAATACGTCGTTGGCCTGGAGGATGTTCATATGCTTGATCTTGTCCACGATCAGCTGGATGACCATACGCTGACGCTCGGCACGGCGGAAGTCGTTACCGGAGGTGTAACGCACGCGGCAGTAGGACACCACCTGAATACCGTCAAAGTGCTGGGGTTCCGGACTTCCGTGCACCTCGCTGGACAGACGTCCCACGTTCTCTTCCACGAAGTGAATGTAGGAGTTGTTCATGTGGTAGGCTTCTTCGTCATCGATGATAAAGTCCAGACCGCCTAAAGCATCCACCACGTCGGCTAAGGCCTTGAAGTCCACTGCCACATAGTCCTGGATGTTTAAGTCCAGGTTGGAGTTCAGCATCTCGATGGCGCCCTGCACACCGCCGAAACTGTAGGCCGCGTTGCACTTGCGCAGCGTGCCCTGCACGTCCAGATAGGTGTCCCGGTAAACAGAGACAACTTTCACTTCCTTGGTGTCGTTGTTGATGACGGCCACCATGATACTGTCGGAACGGCTGCCCTCGCCGTAGTCTCCCTGAACACGGTTGTCGGAACCAAACAGCGCGATGGTCATGAATCCCTTTAAGCGCTCTTCCGTTTCGGGTGTCAGTTTGTTGACCCGGATGGGATCCAGCTCGTCAAAGTGGATCATGTCCAGCTTGGAAAAGCCATACAGACCAACCAGCACCACAGCCAGAAGCAGAGACTGCAGTATCAGTCCCAAGACGCGATAACGGCGCCGCTTCTTCGCCGTGGATTTCTTATGTACGGTTTCTGTGTCCTTAGCCATTCTTTCTCTCCTGTCAGGTATAATCCGGTAATGTGACAATTTCGATCAGATGATCACAGATGAATCCGGTGCGGTTTAAAAATCCGGCAGATCCTGTTTTATCTCTTATTTTGACCCCTTGCCCATGAGAACCACAGCAATGGTTTTCAGCAGGATGCGGATATCCAATCCCAGAGACCATTCGGCGATGTATTCCGTGTCCAGCGCTACCACAGCCTCAAAATCCGTAATGTCGCTGCGGCCGGACACCTGCCACATGCCGGTCAGTCCCGGCCGGAAGGCCAGGCGGGCCTTGTGGTGATATTCGTACTGCTCAAATTCGTCCTCTGTGGGTGGACGGGTGCCCACCAGGCTCATGTCGCCTTTTAAGACATTCCAGAACTGGGGCAGTTCGTCGATGGAAAACTTGCGCATAAACCGGCCGATGGGAATCACCCGGGGATCGTCTTCCAGCTTGAACATGTTGCCCTGCATCTCGTTCTTTTCCGCCAGCTCGGCCTTCTGGGCTTCCGCATCCACACGCATGGAGCGGAATTTGTAAAAGCGGAACCGCCGGCCGTTTTTGCCGATGCGGATCTGGGAGAAAAATACCGGTCCCGGGGACTGCAGCTTGATGATGGGGGCGAAAATGACAAAAGCAATTCCGCAGATCACAAGACCCACGATGCTTCCCACAATATCCATCAGGCGCTTCATGGCCAGCTGCCGCTGATTGGCGATGTGCATGCTGGTGGTCATCACCACGTAGTTGCCGTAATTTTCCAGCGTCCGATTGGGCACCATGTGCTCGGAATGCATCAGACTGATGTGCACCACCAGACCCAGTTCCACCAGCGTGGCCGCCAGGGCTTCCGAGCTGGCCCGGGTGTTACCGTCGATGTACACTTCGTCCACCACTTCGGTGCGGATATAATCCAGAAAAGTATCGGCAGCGGCAATCACAGGGATGCCCTGGATCTCTTCCCCGATGCGGTTTTCATCCACGATGCAGATACCCACCACCTTAAAATCCACCATCCGGTTATGGGCGATTTCAGAAACGCAGCGGTCCACGTTGGAGGACTCCGCCACGATGATCATGCGGTTTTTGTTTTTGTCCTGCAGCTTGCGCCAGCGCACAGCCCGCTTTAACAGCACCCGGCCACCGTACTCCACCACGATGGACGTGCCAAAATACACGAACAGCAGGGTACGGGAGTAAAACAGGGACTGCTGGGTACCATACAGATACACCAGAAATCCGCCGAAAACAATGGCGCAGTGCATAATCGTGTGCCGCAGTTCCTGATACTTGTTGCGTCGCAGTATGCCGGTGTAACTTTCTGTAAAAAAGACCACCGCCACGTCGATCAGGAAAATGACCACCGCCATGCGGGCGTACAGAGCGCCGGTCTCCATCACGGTGACCACGCCCTTGCCGTCTGTAATGCCGATCAGCTCCCGCACGGAATCAAAGCCGTGGAAGCGGACCAGATATGCCACAAGCAATGCAAGCTCCTGCGCAAGGATGTCCACAATCGTGAAGTCCAGGTGCTTCAGCCAGCTGTGCTCAGCCTTCTTATACATACCGTATTCCTCACTGGGAAATTACAGTTCCACGCCTTCTGCTTTAAGCAGTTCCCGGGCAGAATCCAGGGAATCCACCCCGTGCAGGTTCTTGATGGGCGCAAATTCATGGCCGCGCACCACCTCGTAGGGAAGGGTATCTTCCATCATGGCGATGAGATCCACGGCTAAGGTTTCAAACTTAAAGCCATTGGGTTCAGAAGGAGAAACGGCGTTTCCATCCGCATCCAGGCAGGGGATCTTCTTCTCCACGATGTGCACCGGCATGCGGTTCTTCATAACCTCTTCCAGTTTTTCCACCCGGAACAGGTAGTTTAAGATCACGCCGAAAGCGTACATCCACTCGCCCCGCTCGTCCCTGGTTTCGGCGATTTCGGGGGTCAGCTCGTAATATTCCACCACCGCCGGCACGCCGTCCTCAGCGCAGATGATGCCCATCTTTTCATAGGCATCCACCTTGCGCACCACCTTGGAACCGCTGTTTTTGCCGGAAAGAAGGGTGGCACCGATGAAAGCCGGATCGGCGATGCGCTGCATGACGTTGTCCACGGCGAAGATGTTCAGCCATTCCACGCCGCGCTGATGCACATCCTCCAGCAGGCCAGCCTTGGCCAGGGAAGAAAACCAGCCGCCGTTACCGTTGGGAGAAGTGGCTAAGCGGCCCGGCTCCTCTAAGAGGATTTTGCCGTCGTAGCCCACGGCCACCGCCATCTCCTGACGATAGAATTTCACGTCCGCCGCAGGATAGCCGAAGTAATTGTGCTCTTCAAAGAAGGACACGGTATCTTCATGATTCTTCTCGCTGGTCATGATGTACAGCGGGATAGAAACACCGGCCTGGGCCGTCACATCCTGCAGGTTCTGAATCAGGCGCTCAAACAGATACAGGGTTTTGGTGATACCCACGTTCAGCTCGCCCTTGGGCTTGTCAAGACCTAAACGGGTTCCCATACCGCCGGCTAAAAGCACCGCACCCACCTTGCCTGCGCGGATGGCGGCAAGACCGGCTTCGGTAAACTCCTCATTACGCTCTTTAATTTCACTGATTTCCACAGCCGGAATGGGGGTAATCACACCCAGTTCCTTTTTCGCCTCGTCCTTGGGTGCGGAAGCTTGCGCCACCACGTCCCAGTCCACGGCCTCGATCTGCGCTAACAGCGCTTCCTTCTGGGCGTCGGTCAGATCGTCAAAATAGCGCAGAACATGGGCCTGTCCCTTTTCCTCCAGCAGCGCCTGGGCCTGATCTTTTGTAAGCATGTGTCACTCCCTTTTGTTTTCGTTTTTCTTTTAAAACAGAATTGAAAACCGGGCTTCACCGATATGGGCCCGCAGAAGCAGGCAGCGCCGGTTTGCGTGATTGAAACTACCAGATTTACGCACGAAGGACAGCCAATCCGTTGTTCGCGAATTCGCTGCCTTTAGGTGCGCATGTTTTATAGAGTTTACCACAGATGCTGATGAAAGTCTAATGAAGGAATTATGAACGATTTCCGATCACCGGTTACCGATTTCTTCCCTCAGATTCCGCAGGTACCGACGGTTACCCTCGGGCTTTTTCACCCCGGTAGCCGTCCGGATCTTCCACGTCAAAGCGGCGTGTATGCCGGCGGGCAATGGTGCGCTTGCGGAAAACCACCAGCTTGCTGAATACGTAGTTGGCGATGATGATGAAGATCTGCGCCACGTATTCCACTTTCATATTCGGAAAGCCCAGTCCCAGCACGAAAATGTGCAGGATGGCTTCCTCCAGGCCTAAGGTCAGCGATCGTCCGAAGAAAAAACTGACCATCTGCTGGAAAAAGGCCACTTTGCCCTTGGGCGCGTAGGTAAAGACCCATTTGCGGTTGGTTAAAAAGGCAAACAGCGTCGCAAAAAACCAGGAGACAGCTTCGGCAATCAGAATGGTCCAGCCCATGCGGTCCGTAAGGGTCAGGTATACGTTGATGGAAATCAGCATGGTACCCAGACCGAACAGAGCGTAAAGCAGGTATTCCTTATATCTGGAATAGATGGGCCCCAGCCATTTCACGTAGCGAAACTTGATGCCCCAGGCCACCAGGCGGTCGAACACATCCGGCTCGGCGCCTTCCGCCACGCCGGCCCGGCGAAGCCGGTCCTGGTAATCCGCTGCAAGTGCCGCCTCATCCGGATTGGCCGGAAGCACGGTTCCCTGAAGGACTTCACGCTGTGCGGCAGCTGTCTGTGCAGCTACTGCGGAACCCGCCGTTTTTGCCGGCCGCTGCTTTTCCTCTGCCGGCATAAGAAGCCGCTTTACGGCAGCCGCCGAATCCGAGGGCGACTCTGCTGCATTCAGATCTTCCAGCGGCTGCGCTTCCTGCGGCTGCTTTTGTATTTCTTTTTTTAGCGCATGCGCGCGCTGCCTTTCTTTCAGAAGATCGGCATACGCGCGCACACTTTCCTGTTTCTTTTCATCCATAAGCGGTTATCAGTGATAAACCACCACCGTCGTACCGGCGGGAACGTTGTCATAGATCCACTTCGCATCCTCTAATACCATACGCACGCAGCCGTGGGAAATCGGCACGCCGATTCGGCCGTCGCGGATCCGGGTCGGCTGAGGATCCTGGTAGTAGCTGATGGAATGGAACAGATAGTCATAATAGAACTGGGTTGCGTAGAACAGGCGGTGTCCTTCGGAATCAAAATAACGCATTTTGATACCCACCTTGAACACGCCTTCCACCGTGGGCGTACGGGGCGCGCCGTCGCTGACGGTCACATACATGACTTCCTTCCACTTGCCCTTGGAACCTTCATACACACCGGTGGTGTGGGTGGTGCGGTTCACTAAGATGATGTACTTGGACGGGCTGCTGTAGCTGTTGGCACGGGTCAGCATATCCACGCGGGCATCGGAGTGAGCATCGGAAACGAAGGTGAATTCCTCGGTGGAAAGATCTTTCCAGATGTAGCCCGGGATGGATTCTGCAACGGCGGTCACGTTACCGGCGCCGTCATAGTGATACCACTGCTTGTGGGCGTAAACCCACCCGTTCTTCCACGGAACGGAAGCCAGATCGTAGGGAAGGTAGCCGATCTCGGTGTGGGCAGAGCCGTTGTCCGCCGCAAACATCACGTGAACCCGGCCCGCTTCCATGCGGTCGCGCTTCGGGAATACGATCACGTAAGCGTCGCCGTCATACCAGGCTTCGTACACGCCAAGGTCGTCTCCGCCGTGGCCGTCGGACCAGACGGAGGCCGTTACGCGGTCAGCCCTCTTCATGCCGCAGGGATTGTAAACCACGGCAGCCACGTTGTCGCCGGCGTCCCGAAGGTAGATGAAGTTAGCCGGCAGGGTTTCGGAGGGGGATAACTTCTTGCCCTCCATGCCGTACCAGGCGATACCTTCGTCATTCCAGGTACCCCAGGAAATCAGGGTGTGGTGTTCGTTTAAGTCGGTGGTGAAGTTGTGGGCACCGGTGGTCAGGGCCGGAGAATACTCGCGGTACACCGGAATGTTGCCCTCGGCTGCAGAATACCAGGCGATACCTTCGTCGTTCCAGCCGTTCTTGATCAGGGTCTGATACTCGTTGTAATCCGTGGTGTAGTGATGATCGCTGACACCCGCATTGAACAGACGGTACACCGGCTGATCGGAGGTCACCGGGGCATACCAGCCGATTCCTTCATAGTTCCAGCCGGTGATGATCAGCGTGTTGCGCTCGTTGGTGTCGGCGGTATACAGATGCTCGTGGGTGTTGGGATTGTACATGCGGTACATGGGCTGAGTCGCCACCGGCTCGGTCACCACGTCCGTGGTTTCGTCGGTTTTGCCCGCATCGTCCGTCTTTGCCGCGTCATCCGTGGCCGCATCGGCGTCTGCAGTCGTTTCTGTCTGCGCAGCCTGGGTCTCCTGTGCGGTGGGTTCTTCCGCAAAGGCTAAAATGCCCGAGGTCAGAACGATGACCACCACCGCAATAAGCGCGATGGCGCGCACCCACATGCTGCGTTTTTCATACCCGTTATGATTCTGCTTGCTCATGTGTGTCTCCATACTCTACTATTTTCTACGTTTCCACCCGGCTGCGCTGTGCTAAGCCGAAACCCGCGTCGTCTAAGGACAGGTTGGGGTTGTAAAACGGATCGCCGGCGGAAAGAACATCTTCCCAGGTTTCTGAGAAAAGCTCGATTTCCTTACCAAAGCGCCGGCGCTTCCCTTCTGAATCTTCACTGCCCCGACTCTTTGACTCATAATGATACAGCGTAGCATCGGGATTGTAAATAACAGAACTGCCCAATCTTCGCACCCGAAGACACAGGTCCACATCGTTAAAAGTGACAGCCAGTCTCTCATCCATTCCGCCAGCCTGTTCATAAAGGGCCTTTTCCACCAGCAGACAGGCACCGGTCACGGCAGAAAGCTGCTGCATGGCAATGATGCGGTTGAAATAACCGGGATCGTTTTCGTCTGCCCCGGCGAAAGCATGGCCCGCCACACCGCCCAGTCCCAGGTAGATCCCGGCGTGCTGGATGGAGTCATCCGGATAAAACAGGCGGGCACCCACAACGCCCGCGCCCTCACAGATGGCCGTCTCCACTAAAGTGCGGATGGCCCCCGGCGTGCGGATGGAAGTGTCGTTGTTTAACAGAAGAAGATATTCGCCCCTGGCGTGGGATGCGCCGAAGTTGTTGATGGCGGAGTAATTAAAGGAAGGCGCGCTGCCGGAGGACGCATTGGCGCCGCCAGATGAAGTGCCCTGCCCTGCTGCGTCAGCCAAAGCGCTGCCGCTCATGCATCCCATTTCACCCCGCCAGGTGAAAACCTGCACCCGGGCATCCTTAGCCTGCCATTTTTCATAACAGGAAACAGTGGCGGCTTCGGTGCTGCCGTTCTCTAAGAGGAGCACTTCTATATTCTCATATCCGCCGTCCGAAAGAAGGGACTGTAAACACCGATCCAGGATTTCAGGCTGATCCCGGTTGGGAATCAGCACGGAAACCAGAGGTTCTTTTTTGCTGTGCCAGCGGGTCTGATACGTGCCGTATACCGCTGTGTTTTCCGCGGTTCCCGGCAGATGCAGCCGGTCGTAATGGGCCTGCACGGCGCGCTTTCCCGCCTCAAAGGCATAAAGCTTGCTCTCGGGATTTTCCGCCGTGGATTCGCCATAAGCCCGCCAGTGATACAGCACCCGGGGGATGTGGCAGACCCGGTCAGTGCGCTCACAGCAGCGAAGCACCAGGTCGTAATCCTGGGCGCCTTCAAAACCGGAGCGGAGCAATGCGGGAACCGTTTCCATCTCCACTGTAGTTTTCTTCTCTGTCGCTTCCGTTCCGTTACCGGTATCCGAAAGCGCTGTCTGCAAAGAATTCTCTTCCGTCAGAACCTGCTGAAGCAAACTCTTTTTCACCACCAGGAAATGGCAGAGGTAGTTCATGGAGCACAGCATCTGCAGATTGTAATCCGCCTTGAAATGAGGAAGCAGCCGGTGGGTTCCATCCTCAGACAGGTTGTCTACATCGCTGTAGAAAATGTCGATGTCCCCATCCTTCTGCAGAGCTTTTGCCATCCGGTAAAGGGCGTCTGCAGAGATGGTATCGTCATGGTCTAAAAAGCCGATCCAGTCGCCCTTCGCCGCCGCGTAAGCCGCGTTGGTGTTCCCCGCAATGCCGCCGTTTTCCTGCAGAGGAATCCGGCGGATGCGCGGATCCCGGCCAGCCTGGGAAGAAATCAGCTGCTCCCAGGACGAGGCTTCCGCATCCCCGGCGGAAAAAGCACTGCCGTCTGCTAAGACCAGTTCCCAGTTGGGATAGGTCTGAGCTAGCACGGAATCCACCAGCTGAGAAAGAAACAGGGGCCGTGTGCGGTAGACGGGCACCAGGATGGAGAACAAGGGGGTGTTTGCCGCAGCACCTGCCATTGAAGCATCTGACTGTATGTCCACTCCAGTATCAAACTTCGCGCACTCCGCCCGCTGCCGTCTCAGCTCCGCCTCGTCCGGCTCGTTGGCGCGAATCCAATCCTCGTACGAGTCAAACCGGGCCCGCTCCTTCCTGCGCCGGATCCGCCCGCGCACCTTGGCAGCCACGCCGGCAAAACCCTTCTTCCGGAAGGTTTTGATGCCGCGTTGCAGAAAGCCGCAGGCTGTATGCAGTTTTTCGCGGGGGGATGTGTTCATGTCCCAAACTCCAAATTACCTACTGTCTCAGCTTCTTCAGCTGGTCGATCACCGGCTGGGGAAGCACGCGTTTCAGTTCCTGCTTCATGCGGCTCTTCATGCTTGCCGTTTGGCCCGTCGGTGCGGGTGCAGGCGCCGGGCCGGGGAATCCGCCTTTGGTGCCGGCTGCGCCGGTTCCGGAGGCGCCGGTCATTTCGCTGTCATCCACCCAGGCCGCAATGGGCGTGCCTTCGCAGCCCGGCGCGGGAACGCCGCTTAAGAAATCACGAAGCAGGGTTTCGTAGCAGCCCAGGGTGCGGGCCGTCTTCCACCAGCGGTCTGCCCAGACGCCTTCCGTGCGCACCCAGGGCTTGTCTCTGCCTGAGAAGTGCAGGATGCCCGGGCGCAAAAGGGCTGCCCGCCAGGAAGCGGATTCGGCAACCGAAAGGGCCGCCACAGCGCCGTCTCTGGGGCCGACTAAGGTGGCAAAGTTATCCGGCTGCTGCATGTTCCAGCGGTCGTCTAACACCGCCGGGGCGCAGGCGCCCAGCAGGTTCACCGCTTCCATCTCGTGGCCTGCAGGGAATCCGGCAAAGGCCGCGAAGGCGGCTTCCGCGGATACCTGACTCTTCCAGCGGGGCAGGTCCATTACCAGCACGCCGGGCTGAATCCACCGGCGAAGACTGCGGTCGTGGGCACGTTCCTGCCACTGGGCCAGCAGCGGCGGATTGTAGCGGTTGTGCACCGTGATGACATCCACGTTTCGCACGCCGCCCATGGCTGCTTCACCCAGATCGGCGTTGTAAAGATCCGTCAGATCATCGCAGACTAAGAGGTCGCTGTCCAGGCTGATGACGCGGCCATAGGAAGGCAGAAGTTCGCCTAGAAGTGCGGGAAGCATGGGCGCCGTCACCGGCATCACCAGTCCGCGGTTGCGCATCTTCCGCAGCGCCCAGGAAACATCGTAGAAGCGCAGGGATACCGCGCCCTCCTTCTTCCGATCCGCCGCATTCACATCCCCGGCAGCATTGCCCAAAGCCGCGCGGGCGTTTGCCGCCGTCTCCGACAGCAGCCGCTTCTTACTCTCCGACAGGCCGAAATGCAGGATCAGGATGTCCAGCGCGGTCTCCGGCTTTTTCGATGCCACCAAAGATGCAACCGCCGCCGCGGTGTAGCGGGCATAGGTTTCATCCGTGGAGAAAATCACCGGGATACCGCCCGCCGGCTTGGGTGCCGGGGTTTCGGCGTCCGTGAAGGCAAACTGGATCCGCTGCAGATAGCGCACCTTCGGCGCATCCTCCTGCATCTGCTTGGCCAGCACGAAGATGCCCAGCAGGCGCTCGCCCAAAAAGCCGTAAATCCGGGCGTTATAGGCGCTGTAATCCAAAAGCGCGTCCTGACGCTTCTCTTCCACCACGGAAAGCACGTCAAACAGGAACTGGCTGTATTCCGCAAACAGCTCCCGGCGCATGACAAACATGCTGCAGGCCAGGCTCTGGGTGCCATTTAAGTAGGCCTCCATGGCCGGCACGTAAGCCGGCCAGCGGTCGCGGATGGCCGCTTCCATGCAGGAAAGGTCTTCGGCCTCGTGATTCTTCACATACAGTTCCCGGATGGAAAGAGCGTCGCCGTTTCGCACGTCGTAGGGCTCGGGCAGGAAGATATCCGCTCCCGAGGAAAGCACCCGATCCATGGCCTCTTTGGAGATGCCATAGCAGGCCAAAGTGTCCGCATCCGGCGCATCTTCCGAAATCTGCGCTTCCGCGTCCGCCGCAAACCGGGCATCCGCGAAGGACAGATAGCGGCGGTAATGGAACAGACCGAACCACTCCGGCGCATCCGCCGAAAGGGCCTTGTTTTTCCACATCCAGTAGTGGGCCGTCAGCTCACAGTAATGGGGATTCTTCGCAGAAATCTGCTCCCCTTCGCAGTCGGGCTGCATGCCATCTAAGGGCTTGTCCTTCAAAGCCGCGCCCACATGGATGGGCACCAGATAAGGATTGTCCGGCACAAAGGAAGGCTTGTGGCAGCAGACACCGATGTAAGCCTTCGGAGTCGTTTTCTGCTGCGCCGGATCCAGTTCTGCAGAAGCATCTTTTACATAGATAAATGCCTGTCCCAGGGGTGCCCAGTGCATCACGCCGCCGCAGTCAATACCCAGAGCCAGTCCATAGCCCCCGGGCGCCAGATCCGTCGCAGAGAAATCCACCGAAAAGCCCGCCATTGCAGAGGGCAGATGGAAGGCGCGCTTTACGTCCGGACGATCGCACATTTTTGCAGGAATGCGATATGCCGGCGTACCGTTTTCCAGCAGAAGCACATATACCTGCTGCTGTCCCACCGCCGGGCAGGTGCCTGCCATACCGCCGCCGGACGCCCGCACCGTCTTCGCCGCCGGCGCGTCTTCCTTTAAATAAAAGGCATCGGAAAGATAGGCCCATCCGCGCAGGGACAGCACCTCTTTCGGGCCCACAATACCGATACCGCCCAGACCCTGATCCAGGGCAAAATGCAGGTTCGGATTCTGCACATGACACATCACAGGCAGGTTGGCCTCTTTGCCCGCGTCCTCTGCCGCAGCCGTTGTACTCGCTGCGCCATTCGCGTTCGCCGCTTCCTTCACCCCCGCATCCGCTAAAAACCGCTGGGCGGCCACCCGCTCCGCCCCGGCGAGCTCCACCGCCGGCCGCACAGTGTAATCCGCGGAAACCGGATTGTAAGCCGGATTATAGAAGGGATCCCTTCCCCGAAACTGGGGATGCAGGCCGTACAGCAGCCGCCAGGCCGCCTGCATGGAAGCCTTCTTTGCCGGCTGGATGGCGTCATTGCCCCGGCTAAAGGACTCGTAATGATACAGCACGGCATCGTTGCGCAGGCAGTTGAAATAGCCCTTCTCGTACAGGCGCATGCAGAAATCGCAGTCGTTATAGGTCTCGGGGAAACGCTCGTCCCAGCCACCGATCTCGTCAAACCTGGCACGGGTCACCATGAGACATGCGCCGGTCACCATCAGCACGTTCACGTCCGAGCGGTTTAAACCGTAGTCAAACACCTGAGCGTCGTCCGCGCCGCCATAAGCATGGCCGGGGCCGGATTCCAGACTCACCACACCCACATGCTGGATTTTGGTTCCGCCGGGATACAGCAGCTTCGCCCCCACAGCGCCCGCATGGGGCACCAGGGCCTGGCCCGCCATCCGCTTCATCCACACCGGCGTAATCACCTCGGTGTCGTCATTTAAGAAAAGAAGCAGCTCGCCGGTGGCCTTTGCAGCGCCTAAGTTGCAGCTCTTGGAGAAGTTAAAGGGCATCTTCTCGTAGACATACACCGCGTCCGTTTCAGCGCAGAGGGCCTCGTACCGGGCCTTCGCCGCCGGAGCGCTGCCGTTGTCTACGACGATGATTTCGTAATCCGGATATTCCGTCTTTTCGCGGATGGACGTAAGACACCGCCGCAGCACCTCCGGATGATCCTTGGACAGCACGATGACCGACACCTTCGGCCAGGGATCCCACTCGTAATTCACACGATACTGGAAGTTGTCGCCGATCCACTCCACGTCACCCTTTAATCCCCGCCGGGCAAGGGCATCCGTCTTGGCCTTGATGACGCCGGTCTGAGCATAGGGCTTCGCCTCGGGATTTTCCGCGATGGAACCCACCCGCAGACGCCAGTGGTACAGGATCTGAGGGATGTGAGCGATGCGATCCGGCGTGGTCTGCTCGGTAAAGGCCAGGGTAAAAGCGTAATCCTGGGCGCCGTCGCAGCCGTAGGGAATGCCACCGATGCGCATGGCGATCTTGCGGCGATACAGGGAGAAGTGGCAGGTGTACATGATATTTAAGAAGTAATCCGGCGACCAGTCCGGCTTGTAGAAGGGATAGCACAGAGTGGTGCCGTCTTCCGTCAGCTTGTCCTCGTCGCTGTAGAGGAAATCCAGCTCGGGATTTTCGGCCAGCCGATGGGCCATCACCTCCAGGGCGTTTTCACAGAGCACGTCGTCACAGTCTAAGAAGGCGATGAAATCACCCTCGGCCATCTCCATGGCGTCGTTGGTCGCCCGGGCGATGTGTCCGTTTTCCTGGCGGTATTTCAGCTTAAACCGGGGATCATCGTCGTAGGCATGCAGGATCTGCGCCATCTCGGGCATGGTGGAGTGATCGTCCACCATGCACAGCTGCCAGTTGGGATAGGTCTGGGCCAGCACAGAATCGATGCAGGCGTGGAGGATCTTGGGCGCCACGTTGTACACCGGAACAAGGATCGAAATCAGCGGCCGGTAAGGCTCCTTTGCATCGATCTGATTATTTGCGTTTTGCAGTGCTTCGTTATTCATATAGATAGATTTCCTTTATCCAATAGTGAACTTCTCCAACACGGGCAGGTGTTTGAGTCGCCGTATTTCTTTGCAGCTTCTCCAACACAAGCCAGCTTTTAACCGCCGTTATTCTTTACTGCTGCTCCAGATACGAAGCCACCATCTCTTCGGCTGCCATCGCCTCGGCTTCATACGCCGCAGCTTCCGCAGCCAGGTCCGCATAGGCAACATCGCCGCGGTGATCCGCAATGTCGTAATTGGCAGCCAGATAATCTCCCATGTAGCGGGTGATGCGCTGGGCGCCGTAGATATTCACGTGGTCCCCGGCATCCAGCATATCCGTTTCCCAGTTAATGCCCAGTTCCTCAGGGATGGTGTTCATGTCATGATAGGCCACGCCCAGTTCCGCCGCTAAAGCCGCCACCGCATCGTGCCGCGCATAGTTATGAAAGGCCGGCGAAACCGAGGTGTAGAACACCAGCGCCGCGCCCTTGCGGTCACACAGCGCCTTCATCCGCCGCACGTACCAGGCCGTCATGGGATGGATGGATTCCACCACCTGTCCCACGTGCATGTAATCCGGCGAATAGCCGCTGGTCAGAATGTCCGTGCGCACGGTAAACCCCCGGCGGATGGTATGCTGAGCCGGAACCGGCGCGTCGATCAGCGTCTTCCAGGCACTGTGGTAGGCAAAAAGCGGAAGGCGGTTCGCCTCCTCCGCTAAGGTATCCCGAAGTTCGGCCACGATGCCTTCGTACAGGAAAAACTGGTTGGTCTCCAACAGCACCACTTTTGGTGACTGGTGTTTAAAAAGCTGAGACAGCAGCACGTAGGCCGCCTCCACCTTCTGCTGGGGCTGACCAGCGTCATAGGCGCTAAAGCCGTGTTCCAGATACAGCTGCAGGGGCGAAATGGATGTGTAGCTTTCGCTGTCGCCCATGATCAGCACGTCGATGGTTTCTGCCGGCTGCATCTTTGCCAGGATGCTGCGGGAAGCGCCGTCAGCCAGCTGGGTGGCGTTTTTTTTGGCCAGCGCATCCGTGGCGAATGAGAGCACGAAAATAAGCGCCAGCAGCAGGGCGAAAAACCCAAGCCGCCCGCGCCAGATCTGTCTGCGGTTCGGTTGTGATGTCACATTTTCCATAAAGACTATTGTACTTTGTTTTGCAGATAAAAACAACCGCCGCCCGAAGGCGGCGATTTTAAAACATTTGTGTTATTCCGGATCCGGCTTGGACGGATTCTTGTTGCTCTGCCACTGAGACAGGTTCACCTGCGCGGACAGCGGCTTGCCCTTCTGACCGGTTCTCGGTTCAGTAATCTGGAAGCAGGTATCCCAGTCGTAACCCGCCGGACAGTTGGCTGTGCCCTTGATGGTAAAGGTGGCGTCATAACCGCCCACAGCTTCCTTCTCGTAACTCCAGATGGTGTAACGGGCATCCGGACCGGCCGTACCGGGATTTACCACGGTGGCATCCAGGCCGAAGAAATCCAGATCCTGGTCGTTCCAGCCGTTTTCAGCGCCTCTGTACAGGTACTTATCCGTTCCCGTTACCGGGCGGACCAGAGTGCTGTCGCCGATCTTAAATTTCACATGGGTCAGCGTGCAGTCGATGATGTCTCCGCCGTGCTTCACGCCGCCTTCCACCGCCACGGTAAAAGGCTTCGACGCATCGAAGTCGATCTTCGTCCAGTTCTCGTAACCGGTAGTCATTTCCTTGTCATTGATATAGGCCCGCAGCCGCTTATCGTTCTTGTTCCAGGTCAGACGCACATCATAGGGCGTGCCCAGCTGGGGCAGATTGCCCTTGTCGTCGGTGGCAAAATGCAGATAGTTCTTGCCTTCCAGACCGGCGGTGGCTGCCAGATCGGGATCGTAGATATTCTCCAGAACGAATTCCGTATTGTTGGTATACCAGGGGAACTGCTCCGTCAGGTTGGCCTGATTTCCCAGCCCGAAGCTGACGACGCGGCTGCCCTGAGAAATAACGACCTTAACGGAAGATCCGGAAGCGCCGGTATTGTTCAGCTGGATAGTGGCTTCCATCTGCACATAGGCTTCATCGGCTTCAATGGCCAGGGTGCCCTGCTTGTTCAGTTTGCTGGCTAGTTCTGCCATCTGATCCGGCACGCCGTACCAGGCAATTCCCTCATCCCGCCAGATACCGCCGGACAGCAGCACTTGGCGCTCATAAGCGTCGGTGGTGTAATGATGGGAACCCGGCCAGTAATCCGGCTGCTGGGGATTGAACAGACGGTACACCGGAACACGCTTGGAAAGATCTCCGGATTTCGCATCTGCGCTGTACCAGGCGACACCTTCATACACCCAGTTGTTCTTCTCGTTGGAATGCGTAACGATGTACTGCACCTCGTTCCAGTCCATCGTGTAGAAATGGTCACCATTATACTGGTTCCACACACGATACACCGGTGAATCCGAGTTGTACTCTGTGGGCGCTACCCAGGACGTACCCTCGGCGACCCAGCCACTCTCCCGCACCAGCCAGTCCCGCTCCACGGCGCTCATGGTGTAGAAATGATCACCATTGGCCGGAAGCCACAGACGATACACGGGCTTGGAGCTCCAGGGGCTGAAGGTCACATCTGCCTTCGCCGTGACAGCAGGAAGCATGATAAGAATCAATGCCGCTGCCATCGCCAGAACTGCAAGTCTTTTTGTGATGTGCTTCATATGCTCCTCCCTTAAAAAACGGTCTGACAGAATTGCTGCAGACGATCTGCTGTGTTATGCGGTTGTGTCTTTTCGTTACTGTTAATCCGCATTATATCAGATGAAACGCACTGAGACAATAAAACCCTGCGCGGCCGAGTTTATGGATTTTTCGAATCCTCCGCCCGCCCCGGCTCTAAGCGCCATCTGAATTCCTCTGCCCGTCAGGCTCTATGCGTTTTGGCTCTTAACTTTAGTTAAAAATGATTTAACTGCCAGCACCGCCGTGCACAGGCTTAACCCCGTCACCGCCGCCAGCATGGTGTATCCGCTCATGGCGTAGAAGCAGAACACGTTGGCCATGGGATTGGGGGTCAGCGCCTTGGAAAACAGGCTGACGATGTAGATGTCCAGCAGCGTATTCAGCAGCAGGCCGCTCTGCAGAAGCCAGATGTCAAACACCGCCCGGGGCGTCTTGGTGCGCTTTACCATCATCCAGATCACCGCCAGCAGATAGCCTGCGATCATCAGCACCGTAAAAGGCACGTGCAGGAAACGATACACCGCCACCAGGTTCACGCCCCGTTCATAGGCAGCGTCATGTTTCGACTGCAGGAGGGCGTTGCTGTGAAGTACATCCTCGGGGACCTGGGAAAGATCCGGCGCCTGTTTTTCATCCGCTGCGGACGCATCCGCTGCCGAATCCGCGTTATCTGCCGCTCCCACCTCCGCTGCCGGGTAAATCATCGCCAGCTGCTCTTCTGTCCGGGGCACCTTCGTCTGCAGCAGTTCTTCCCACTTCAGAAGCTTCGTTTCATCGTAAAAATCGATGACCACGTTGGCCGGGTCGCAGAACTGGTAGCGCAGCATGTTCTGGAAAGTGACGCCCGTAATCTCCCACGCCTCTTCAAAATCATCCGGCATAAAGGCACCGGTCTGGGAAGACAGGAAAATGCCCTCCTTCTGGGTCAGCCGGCCGTCTCGAAAGGCCTGCTCCAGCTCGTCTGCCACAATCGCAAAGTAGATCTCCGTCTCCAGCGCGTCCCGATAATAGCCCTTCTCCGCCGCTGCCGTGCGGATGGCCCACTCGGCCCAATCGGCCCAGATCTCCTTTCCGCCGGACAGGGTCATGTAACAGGCCATCAGGTTGTCCAGCTGAGCAAAGGCGGGGCTTGCTTCCTGGGCCTTCTGAATGGCAATGGAAGAAACCCAGACCGTGGGATCTTCCGGATCGCGCTTCGCCTTCCAGTCCACGCCGTCGTCCAGGCGGTACAGGCAGCGCATCACGTCACCGATGGAAGCCTCCACCCGATCCTCCGTCATGAAGACGCCGTAGTTGATTTTATTTAAATAGGAAATGGTAAACTTCGCGCCGGCCAATGTCAGGAAAGGAAGCGCCGCCACCAGGGCTAAAGACGCCGCCCTTTTTGCGCGGATGCGTCCGCCGCCCCGCTTCTTTCCCTGCAGCCATTGGGCCACCCAGTACAGCACCAGAAGGCCCATACCGGCCACCAGGAAGGGTACCATCCAGATGGAATCCTCCCGCAGAAACCAGAAAAAGGCCGCGGAAGCCGAAAGACCTGCGCTCCAGGCCAGCTGGATCCTCAGTTTGCGATCCTTTCGCAGATACAGGCCCACAATGCAGCCCACCAGCAGCAGCACGCTCCAGGGAATCAGGGAGTTGCGGTAAATGCGCATGGCAAAATCGTGGGCAAAACCGATGGGATTGTAAATCAGAAACAGGTAGATGATGCCCCGGATCCAGCGGTTTTTTACCACCGGGCGCAGGGATGCGGCAAACACGGCTCCCGCCAGCAGAATCAGCAGGGCAAAACCGATGGGATAGGGAATATGCAGCCAGTGCATCGCCGCCAGGAAAAAGGGATAGGAGGGGTGTTTTGCGATGGTGGCGTTGCTGTATTCGCCCATCCACTCGCCCTCCAGCATGGCGATGGCGTTGCGCACCTGCATCTCGTCATCCACGTTGGAATTCAGAATCATGTACCAGCCCGCGTAGCGCATCAGCCAGATGCGCAGCAGAGACAGCCCGGCCAGCAGCAGCACAAAAACCACAGTCCACAGCGCAGAAGTTCGAAAAATGTTCGGTTTTGAAAAACGGTTCTTCGTCTCAGTCATTCTATTTTCTTTCCGGATCGCGTCCTTTTCAGATCCCACAGCAATCTGATGAATCAAAGTTCCTATCAGTGATTATGCCAAACACCTTCCCCGATTGCAAGGAAACCGCCGTTCCTGCAAAAAACCGCTTACGTCCAAAGAAATCGATTCCCGGCTGGCATCCTACCATCAATTTCGTTATAATATCTCTGTTACATTATTACATGAATTCATATCGATGAAGCGCCGACTTCACCGATGCACCGGCCGGCCATGTGATGGCCCGCCGTCACGAGGACATCTATGGATACCATTGCCATCTTAATTCCCTGCTACAACGAAAGCCAGACCATCGCCAAGGTGGTTTCCGACTGGAAGCAGGTCCTTCCCGACGCAGCCATCTACGTCTACGACAACAATTCCACCGACGGCACAGACGAAATTGCCCGGGCAGCCGGCGCCATCGTGCGCTATGAGCCCATGCAGGGCAAGGGCAACGTGGTGCGGCGCATGCTGCAGGAAATCGACGCCAAATGCTACATCATGGTGGACGGCGACGACACCTATCCGGCAGAAGACGGCCCGGCCATGGCCAAAGCCGTGCTGGAAGGCCAGATCGACATGGTCATCGGCGACCGCCTCTCCTCCACCTATTTCCAGGAAAACAAGCGTCCCATGCACAACTTCGGAAATTCCCTGGTGCGCAAATCCATCAACGTGCTGTTCGGCTCGGACATCCGCGACATTATGACCGGCTACCGCGCCTTCTCCTTCCGCTTCGCCAAATCCTTCCCCGTGGTTTCCCGGGGATTTGAGATCGAAACCGAAATGACCATCCACGCCGTAGACAAAAACATGGCCATCGAAAACCAGATCATCACCTACCGCGACCGGCCCGAAGGCAGCGAATCCAAGCTGAACACCGTCTCCGACGGTCTGAAGGTGCTTGGCACCATCGCGCGGCTGTTCTGCGACTACCGGCCCTTCGCCTTTTTCTCGCTGATCGCCGCCGTGCTGGCCGTCTTAGCCGTGGGCTTCTTCATTCCGGTGCTCATTGACTTCGCCCAGACCGGCGTGGTGGAACGCTTCCCCACCCTCATCGTGTGCGGTTTCTGCATGCTGGCCGCCATTATAAGCTTCTTCGCCGGATTGCTGCTGGCAACCATTTCGCGAAACGAACGCCGGCAATTCGAATTCCGGCTGCAGGAAATCTCACGGTGGTGAAACAGAAGGAGGTTCTCATGAAAAAGAAGCTTACCAGTCTGATCCTTGCCCTGGCGATGCTTGTCACCGCCGGAAGCGCAGCCGTCACCTCACACGCTGAGGAAGCCGCCGGCGGGGATACCATTTTTTCCAGCTACAAGGGGGATAACAACGGCGGCGTGGATGAATACAGCGTTCCGGCACCCTACGAAATGGGCACTGCCGTCTCCTACTACTCCAACGGCCGCAGCGACGATACTCCAAAACCCTCTGTAGCCTTCGATGCGGAATCTCTGCGAAACATCTACAAGGGTGAAACCTTAGCGTTTCTGCTGGATGTGACCTTCGGCGGCTACGACTACGAGTGGACCTATACCATCGCCATGAATACAGACACCGGCGAATATGTCTATTGGAACGAAACCACCCACGACACCTACGGTCTCAAAAACGACCACATTGTCGGCGACCCCGGCGAACACATCTACGTCCTTCCCTCCGTTGACACAGATGGCGAATTCAGCACGAATCTGGCGCCGGGCCACTACCGCATCTACTCCTGCGTTTTCGGACAGAACGCCGTACAGCAGGCGGACGGAACCTACATTCTTGTGGGCAATCCCGACTACGTTTCGGAAAACTGGACCACCATGGATTTTGACCTTCTTCCGGAAACACATTCCGAGAAGATTGTCATGTACCGCCTGTACAACGAATCCAACCGCGAGCACTTCTACACCGCGGACGCCTACGAGCGCAGCGTGCTGATTCAGCGAGGCTGGAACAACGAAGGTGTGGGCTGGTACGCACCGAACCACAGCCACACACCGGTTTACCGTCTGCTGAATCCCTTCACTTCCGATCACCACTATACGATGGACTTAAACGAAACCACCACGCTGATCAGCCAGGGATGGAAGTTCGAAGGTGTCGGCTGGTATTCTGACGACCAGAAGCGCGTGCCGCTGTACCGTCAGTTCTCGCCGGTGCTGCAAACCGGAACCCACAACTACACCACCAGCGCCTATGAGCGCGATGTCATCTGCGATGGCATCAGCTGGATCGATGAAGGTACCGCTTGGTACGCCGTCTCCGGCGGCCATCCGGCAGAATAGGGCCTGGAAAAAGATTCCCCACGGGCTATCCGCCCGTGGGGAATCTTTTTATGCCCAAACCCGCGAAAAGCCATCAGCCGTACTGCAAAACCTAGCTTGACGCGGGCTGCCAGCCCGCGGGGAAGCTTCCTGTGCCCAAACTCAACAAATCCCGAAAGCCATACTGCAAAACCTGGCTTGACGCGGGCTACCAGCCCGCGGGGAAGCTTCCTGTGCCCAAAGCCAACGTATCCCGAAAGCCGTACTGCAAAACTTAGCTTGACGCGGGCTGCCAGCCCGCGGGGAAGCCTTCCATGCCCAAGCCTGCGGAAACTCGTCAGCCGTACTGCAAAACCTGGCTTGACGCGGGCTGCCAGCCCGCGGGGAAGCCCAAAATACATACAATCTGGCAAACCTTGAAGATATATGCTATAGCAGCTGGAATTGGGGCTTCTTGCCCAAATTCCAGCCGCTTTTTACCTCTGCTGAAAACTGCTTCAAAAATGGGACGGGAACCTCCCCGCGTCCCTTTCTTGCATCTTGCTTTCAAATAGCAGCTTCTATTATCATAGACAATGTCCCAGACATATCATCTTTCAAAGGACTTCATTATGAAATCACGGTTTCCGTTTCTTATTCTTCTGTGTTTCTGTGTGTTATACGCGCCGGCCTTTTCCTCCCTGTACCCTTCCGCTCCCCCTTCCGTTCAGGCCGAAACCGCGGATCCTTACGCCGCCTCCGTTCCCATGTACCGGCTGTACAACTTAGATACCGCCGAGCACCTCTACACCCGAAGTGAGAATGAGCGGGACGTGCTGATCCAGCGGGGATGGGTTTACGAAGGAATCGGTTTTTTCGCGGCCGCGGAGGGAGCCGCTTCCCACAGCCCGGCCAGCAGCGCCTCGGCTGCGGATTCCGGCACAGCGCAGGATGTCCTCCCCTCCCCCGCCGGTACTTCCGTGGTGCACCGTCTCTACAATCCCGGCTCCACCGATCATCATTACACCGCCGACGAAAATGAATACCGCGTCCTCACCTCCTCTGGGGGATGGAACGATGAAGGTGTGGCCTGGCTGTCTGCCGATCCGGCCTGGGGCGTTCCCATGTACCGCCTGTTTGCACCTTCCCTGACCACCGGCGCCCACCACTACACCACCAGCCGCTACGAACGCGATCAGCTGATCCGCTCCGGCGCGTGGCTCGACGAGGGCATTGCATGTTACGTGGCGGCCGAAGGCCAGCCCGCCCAGTGGAGTGATCCGCCGCGGATCACCGGCGAATACCTGGGCGTGGAGCAGTTCGGCCGTGCCAATGTGGCCGAAATGGCCTCCTTCCGGTATCTGTTCCGGGTGGCCGGGGAGACCATGGCCTTTTCCGTGGGTACAGAGGATCCCTCCTATTCCGTACAGAATCAGCTGATCCGCGGACAGATGTATCATCTGACCACAAATCACGGGCAGATTCTGTCCGTAGAAGCGGTTTCCGACGGTTCGTCCGCTTATTTCGCCCCCGTATACGGCACAACCGGCCTTCGCACCGTCAAAAATCTGCTGCAGACCGCCCTGTATCCCGTGGGCACAACCCTTTACATCTACGGCGGCGGATGGAACTGGCAGGACAACGGCGGCGCCGTCACCTATGAGCCCGGGGAATGGGCCAAATTCTTCGCCTCCCAGGACGCCTCCTACGACTTCGACACCGGCTATCACAGCGGCAGCTATTATCCCCACGGGGAATGGAACGAATACTGGTACGCCGGGCTGGACTGCTCCGGCTATCTGGGATGGACCCTCCGGCACGTGCTGGCAGATCCGAATGCGCCGGAAAACACAGAAGATTACACCATCCAGGCCTTCGGCTTCGCCCGGTCCCTGTCCGACCGGGGCTATGGCAGCCTGTCGCAAAACATGCAGAATGTGCATCCCGGCGACATTGTCAGCGCCGGACGGCATGTGTGGATGGTGGTGGGCAGCTGCCCGGACGGAAGCATCGTCCTCTTAGACAGCACTCCCTCTCCCAGCATCACCGGTGCCCGGGGCGGCGGACCAGCGCTGCGCGGCCTCGGACCCAACAGCCACTGTCAGGCCAACCAGCTGGCACAGCAGTACATGCGCACTTATTACCCCGCCTGGTACAGCCGGTATCAGAACACACTGGTCCATCCCGGATCCTACGAAACCTTCTCGGTGAACGGAAACGCACGGTTTTCCTGGGAAGTCAGCGGAAACGGGGTGCTGACAGACCCAGAAGGATATATGGAAATGAATGCGGAGGAGATACTGGCGGATATGTTTAAATAATAAAAATGAGTCAAAAGTGACAGGCACTTTTGACTCCCTCTTGATTCCCGCACAGGAAAAAAATTGCTCCGAATTCTTGCAGATTTATTCAAGGTACCTTCCGCACGGTAGAAATGATTCCGGCGAATCCTTCCGATATGCCTTCCCCACAGAAAAACGGAATCAGACGAAGCCATTGGCTGGTACGGTTTAAAATAAACCTCTGATGGGAGGGGCAGGCGTTGCCACCCAGCCGATCAGCGCATCTCACCAAAAAAGGACCGGGGATTTCCCCGGTCCATTTATTATCTTATTTTGCGAAGATGACCTGCATGGATTCCTGCAGTCTCTGATGATGGATTTTCGTTGCGTCGAAATGCACGGTGAAAAAGGCAAACTGCATGACCGGGCCAGCGCCGAAGGCACAGAGGATCGTGCCGATGCCCACCGGACCGCCCAAAAGCCATCCCACCAGCGTCACAGTGCCCAGCAGGACGATGCTGATGGCGCCAATGGGCACCTTCGGCAGCCGTTTGGCCAGTCCCACCAGCAGGGTATCCCGGGGACCGCAGCCCAAAGACGCGATCATGTAGGTGTACTGGGTGTAGGCCAGAACGAACAGGCCCAGGATCAGCACCGGAACAGAGGTCCAAAGAGACGTGCACTTTGGCACCAGTCCCAGATGGTTAAAGAAATCCACCGACTTGCCCACCACCACGGCGTCAATAAACATGGCCAGACCGATGGGTTCCCGCATCCAGATATCCACCGCCAGAATCACAAAGGACACGGTGACGGAGGCGGTTCCATAAAGGACACCAAAGGTTTTTGAAAGGCCCAGATTCAAAACGTCCCACGGAGCAGCGCCGATGTTCGCCTGAATGGTCAGGTAGATTCCAAACCCATTCACAAACAGGCTAAGCACTGCCAGCAGGACGTTTGCCAGGATCACCCGAGGTGATCCGTTTCTACGAAATAAATCACTCATTTTGCAACATTTCTACATTCTGAAACAGGACCAGGCACGTTCCGTTTTCCACGGATGTACCATCCGAAAAAAGCGGAAAAACAGGCCAGTCACCTGTCACCTGACTCACCCTGTCTTAATGCTTCATCGCTTTCTTACGAAGCAGGGCGATCAGGATGCCCAGCAGCACCGTAACCGCAAGCCACGCCGCCGCTGTCACAAAACAGTATTTTAAAAGCCGCTCAATGTATTCCGTCAGCGCATAATAGACGTACTGGGGAGAGATCTGCAGCCGGCGATAAGCATCTCCCATCCACACCAGCAGGGGAGCCAGCATGGTCATCAGCGCCGCGCCGCCGGCGGCGAATGCCACATAGCGCAGGCCCCGATGGATCCAGGAATGCAGCCGGATGCAAAGCACGATCAGAATCACCGCAAAAATGGCCAGACCCGCCATCACGAAAGGAAACAGACGCCGGATTGTAGTGATAATACGCAGCACCGTTCCAAATCCCGGCACCTTCAGGTCATCCACATAGATCTCGCAGATATCCTGGGTATAGCGGTCGATGATCTTCTCCAGGTCCGCGTCCACTTCCGTTCCCTGTTCACGGTACAGGGAAGTAACCCGGTCTGAAAGCATTTCCGCAATGTCGCCGGTATAAATGTCATAGGAGCGGTTCTGGACTTCGTTGGCCAAAGAGATCTGCAGGTCATATGCCACCCGCTCTTCAGAAATCAGGTCGCTGACCACCTCCACCGGAATGCCCGTGGGAAGCGTGTAGTCCAGGATCTCATTTTCCAGATCCGTGTGCACGTAGCCCACATATGTGGAGTCAAACACCGACAGAATCTGCCCGTCGGTCACCGCCAGACGCAGAAGCCCAAGAAGGCCCATGGCCAGAAACGTCAGCGACAGCAGGAATGAAAAGATATAACTTGCCGTATTCCGGGCTCTGGAAGGCGACAAGTAACGTTTTTTCTTCTTACTCATCGTCCAGATTCCTCCACTTCACATCCTCGCCGGAAATCCGCTCAGCAACAACCACCCAGCGATCCGTCTTTCGGCCAAGATAGGCGTCAAAAGGCCAGCAGGTGTACATCACCAGCAGCTCGTGGTCGTTCAGCAGCCGCTCCCCCAGCCATTTATCCAGTTCCTTCTCATTGATGACAAAGGTTTCAGAAACCTGGTACTCATAGGGACAGTAGTTGGTATCAAACCGGAACACGTCCCCGACCGCCGCATCCTTCAGCGGAAGGAAGAAAGAGGTGTTGTGCGCCGAAAGAAGCACCATCCGGCCAAATCCCGGGGGCTTCGAGGCAATGGACTGGCCGATACCCACACGCAGAATGTCGTTGGAGTCGAACCAGTACACCGGACCCGAGACGCCGATCCGGTCGCAGGTAAGATATCCGTACTGCGCACCGGAGGTGGGAAACTCCACGTCTTCGATATGAATATACGTCTCGCCGTTTTCCACTTCCTGCACGGCGGCAGGGGCGGCGTCGGGATCGTACATGGAGGTCAGCGTATCGTCAAATACCGGAACGTCCTCTGCCGAGAGCATGCCAAGTACAGCCGATGCTGTGGTCCAGATCGGCCTGAGTGCGATGAAAAGCATCAGGTATCCTAAAGCGCAAAAAACTACTGGCACAATGAGATATGCCAGTAGTCTCTGAATTCTAGATTCTGTCATTTGAACCCCTTATAAGAAGCTCTTGATATTATTAGCGAGCAGCAGTACGCTGACGACGCACCAGCACCAGACCCGTTGCGAAAGCAGCGGCAAGGATCAGCACAACCACAGCGGTGGCGGTCAGATCAGCACCGGTCTTGTTCACCAGGCCCTTGTTGGAAGCGGCTACATCGTTGCCGATCAGAACCTTGGCTTCTTCCTTGGCGCTCAGCTGAACGGTCATGTTGTACTTCTGAGAAGTCTTGTTGACCAGAGCAACCACTTCGTCAGCAGCGGCCTTTAAGTCAGCCTTGGTCTTGACGTTCTTGTCGGTCAGCAGCTTATCCACGGCATCGATGGTGGCAGCCAGATCGTCGCAGGCAGCCTTGTCCAGTTCAACCTTGGTCAGAGCGTTTTCCGCTTCGCCCTTGTACTGAGCTACGCGGCTGTCGCCAGTTGCTTCAACAGCGGCTGCCCACTTGTCGACCACGCCGCCAAATTTGTCAAGAAGCGCCTGCTCGTCCGCGCTGACACCGCTCGCGGCGAAGGCTGTCATGGACATTGCCAGTACCGCAACCAAAGCTAATAATACTGTCCAGAATTTCTTGTTCATTTCTTTTTCCTCCTTTGGAAGCCAGAACTACAGTTGTCATAGTAATACTTTTCATCTAAAAGTTCAATCCGGGTTGTACAAGTTTTAGTTTAACACTTTGTATTTTTAAAATACAATTCATGCATTCTGTCGTCTTCCGATCAAAACTCCGGCAAAAACCCACTACATATAGGCGTTTACTTCAGTCCGTACCAGCCAATACCCTCATCTCTCCATGAACCGCTGGCCAGCAGCACCGCACGTTCATTGGCGTCCGCCGTATAGTGATGACTGCCGATTTCCAGTTCCGGCGTAAACAGACGGTACAGTGTCTTTCCCTGATTCGGATCCGAATACCATCCGATCCCTTCCTGATCCCAGCCATTGGCGCCCAGCGTCATATATTCGTTATAGTCGGTGGTGTAATGATGGTCTGTGGAATAGGGATTGAACAAACGGTAAACCGGAATGCCCTCCGTGGGCGCATACCAGGCAATACCCTCGTATTCCCAGCCCCGCGCCGGCGTGGTCAGCACGTTCTTTTCATTCTCGTCCGAGGTATAGAAGTGCTCATGCGTACCCGGATAATAGAGACGGTACATGGGCCTGGAAACCTGTTTCTGATCCCCCGACGGAGCAGGCGTGGGCGTGGGCGCAGGTGTGGGAGTAGGCGTCGGTGTGGGTGTCGGTGTGGGCGTCGGCGTCGGTGTAGGCGTCGGGGTCGGTGTCGGTTCGGGATCCGGTTCCGGTTCGGGATCCGGATTTACAGGCTCATCCGCCGGCAGCTTCGATATGCTCTCCGTCCTTGTCGCTTTACAAACCGTACATGTATAAGTCTTCACACCCTCAGCCGTCTGCGTCGGCTCTTTTGTAACTGAGCCGCTATCCCAGGTATGATTGGCTTTCTCCACATGCGCCTTGTTGTGGGCACAGACCCGCTGATGCTGTGTCTCATTCAGCTTCGTCCAGGCGCCATAGTCATGTCCCAGCGCTGAAACCACGTTCTGTGCCACCAGCACTTTGTTACACACGGAGCAGTGGCTGCCTTCCGTCAGACCCGTTTCTGTGCAGGTCGGCGCAACGGCCGCATCGGTCACCACCGTGTGTCCCAGCGCAGAAACCACGTTCTGCGCCACCAGCACTTTGTTACACACCGAACAGTGACTGCCTGCCGTCAGACCCGTTTCTGTGCAGGTCGGCGCAACAGCCGCATCGGTCACCACCGTGTGTCCCAGCGCTGAAACCACGTTCTGCGCCACCAGCACTCTGTTACACACCGAACAGTGACTGCCTGCCGTCAGGCCCGTTTCCGTACAGGTCGGTGCAACGGCCGCATCGGTCACCGCCGTGTGTCCGGAAGCCGGAATCACCGTATCCTCAAGCAGAACCTGCTGTGTACCCGCCGCATCCCGGAACAGCAATCCGCAGCCGTCGCAGCGATAATATGAGATGTGGCCAGCTTCCGTGCAGCTTGCAGCTGCCGCCGGAACCGGCGTCATCTGGTGGACATGAGCTGTCTTGGGAATCACCGCTGTCTTTTCCGCTCCGCAAGCCGTGCAGGTGTATGTCCGGATCCCCTCCTCAAACTCAGTTGCTTCCTTTGTAATAACGCCGTCGTTCCACACATGGTCTGCATATTCAACATGCGTTCCGTCATGGGAACAGACCCGCTGATGCTGATTCTCGTTCAAATTGGTCCAGGCGCCATAGTCATGCCCCAGCGCAGAAACCACATTCTGCGCCACCAGCACCTCGTTACACACGGAGCAGTGGCTGCCTTCCGTCAGACCGGTTTCCGTACAGGTCGACGCGACAGCAGCGTCGGTCACCACCGTGTGCCCCAGCGCCGGAACCACTTCCTGCGCCACCAGCACTTCGCCGCACATCGAACAGTGGCTGCCTTCCGTCAGACCCGTTTCCGTACAGGTCGGCGCAACCGCCTCATCGGTCACCACGGTATGTTCCGTTTCTTCCACAAAATCGGAACCTGCCAGCGCAAGTTCTTCATCGGAAAACAGCGTCTCCGTATCCAGGTCATAAAAATAGGTTTCTTCCAGGGTTTCCTTACACCGAAGCATATAGAGAACCGTCTCGTAAACCGACTCGTTGCCCTCGCTGTCCACAAGCGTCGCAGAGAAGGGTTCTTCCTTGGCATCGTAACCGGCTAAAAACAGCTCGTCCGGATAACCGATGGTTCCTTCGTCACAGTTTGTGACGTCCACCAGATAATTCCGTCCGTCATACATGGTGACAATGTTCCACATATGAGCTTCCTGGCCCATATAGCCGCTGACCGTGATACAGGAAATCTTCGGAGACGAAAATTCCGTCATGTCACAAAGGTACTTAAACGCCTTTGCGTATCCTTCACAGACAACCGTGGTGGCCGGATCATCGTCGAACACCCAGATCAGCTGCCAGGGATTGCCATAGGGCGTACTGCTGTCCTGGGCAGCTCCATCATTATAGGATGCATACGAACAGATCCGGTCCCGATAGGCGACAAGCTTTTCATAATCGGAATAGCCGCTGCCGGCATATTCATCCACCACAGCCCGGGCTCTGTCGGCCGCGTCATGGACGGCGGCAATCAGCGTGCCGTCTACCTCGTAGGTTCCGGTTGCATACTCCTGGGAAACCGGCATGGAGATGGTAATCCCTTTGGAATATTGGGCCGTCCATTCGGCGGAATACCTAACGGCTCTCATTCCCGGCCCCTGCAATGATGTGGAGCGGGTTTTATCATACCAGAACAGTTCATAGGGGTGATCCGAAAGCAATGCGTCTAAGATCAGGCTTAAGTTATAGCCCTCCGGATACAGTTCAGAAAGGGCGGCCCCCAGACTCGCATTGGCTTCCTCCGACGTTGACCCCGAGCCGGATAAGGACTGAATCCCCAGGTCTTCCGGGCTTAACTCAAAAACCGCGGATGTCTCAGTTCCCGCCGCGATCTCCATGATGCCTGCCGAAAGGCGATTATAGATCAGCGCATTCATGCCCGTAAGCCTGCTTCCGGCCGTTATGGATCTTGCCCGTTTCGGCGTTTTGGCAGAAGCAGCGCGGCCGATTCCAAAGGCACGATCCACAAAGCCCGCAAACAGTTCGTCGTTATCTTCGACCTGAAGCGTAACTTCCTGGGCCTCGCCCTCGGACCATAAAACGGTCTGCCGGGCATCGTCCGCCGAATAATCCTCTGTCTTTTCGGCTTTTGCAGCAGGCGTTTTGCCGGAAACGTCTTCGGTGGCGGCATAAGAATGAATATGCAAACCGAAACACATCAATAACACCAACAGCAAGGAAACCGGTCTGTAAAACCTCATCATGATCTGCACCCCTTCCCAGTCCATCTGCTTTATTGCACATTCAAGCAAAAATATACCATGCCGGGACTGGATTCTCAAGAAGGGAACCGATTTCCAGTCCGTTTTACATCCTCGGGAAAACAGCCCTAAAGAGCCCGTCCCTGGCCCTTTTCACATGCATATGCATCAGGTGCTCTTCGGCGATATGTTACTCTTAGTAACATTCGTTCCTCATTCCGTCACTTTTTAAAAACACTTCTTGACGCGCAAATTCAGGTTTGTTATATTTACCTTGTTTTTGTGCAGGATTCATCTTATGCATATTTGTTGCTTTCAGCAACATTTTGCGTCCGCTGCTGCCCGTAACGATAAGATGTGATTGAACCGAGATTTCTCATGAAAAAACTGTCCTTACCCCTTTTATCCGAAACAGTACTAAACCGCCGCAAGGAGCTGCACCTGACCCAGGAGCAGGTGGCTGCCGCCTGCAATATCAACCGTTCCCTGCTCTCCCGTCTGGAATCCGGTAATTTTACCCCCTCCGTGGATCAGCTGCAGGCCCTTTCCGAAGTGCTGCATTTTTCTATGGAAGATGTGATGGCCGAAGATCCGGCCTCCGTTCCCGCAGATCTGCCTTCAGAGGCTGAAGATCCCGCCGTGCCCCGCTGCCGCATCGCCGTGGCCGGTACCGGTTACGTGGGGCTGTCCTTAGCCGTGCTCTTAGCCCAGCACAACGACGTCACCGCGGTGGATATCGTCCCCGAAAAGGTGGACATGCTCAACCGTTACCAGTCGCCGATCCAGGATGATTATATTGAAGCTTTCCTGTCGGAGGCCAAGGCCGGCCGGCGCGATCTGCATCTTACCGCCACCACCGACGGCGCCGCTGCCTACCGCAACGCGGATTTCGTCATCGTGGCCGCCCCCACCAACTACGATCCGAAACAGAACTTCTTTGACTGCTCCGCCGTAGAGGCCGTCATCCGGCTGGTGGAAGAAAGCACGGCGCATCGCGCAAAGCGGCCTGCCATCGTCATCAAATCCACCATTCCCGTGGGCTACACGGCCCACGTCTCCGAAAAGCTGGGGATGAACAACATCATCTTCAGTCCGGAATTCCTGCGGGAATCCAAGGCCCTTTACGACAACCTCTATCCCTCCCGGATCATCGTCGGCCGCTCCAAAGAAAACGACGCCGCAGCCCGCACCTTTGCCGCACTGCTGCAGCAGGGCGCCATCAAGCGTCCCATCGACACCCTGTTTATGGGAACCACGGAAGCCGAAGCCGTCAAACTGTTTGCCAACACCTATCTGGCCCTTCGCGTTTCCTATTTTAATGAGCTGGATACCTACGCCGAAAAAGTCGGATCGTAGCCATGTCGTTCTGTGGG
>JAZPYY010000029.1:0-5533 GCA_045544375.1 Shuttleworthella sp. | reverse complement strand
GGGGGCAGACGAGTCCGCATACGGAGAATGCCGCGACAACGAGCGAACGCGAGCGTTCGCGAGTATGTCGTGCATGGCGAATGCATACACATTTGAAAGGAAAAACCTATGCAAACACTGCAGGATCAAATCAAAACCCGCCGCACCTTCGCCATCATTTCTCACCCCGATGCCGGTAAAACCACGCTGACGGAGAAGTTCCTTCTCTATGGCGGCGCCATCAATACCGCCGGCTCCGTCAAGGGGAAAGCCACGGCGAAGCACGCCGTCTCCGACTGGATGGAAATTGAAAAAGAACGTGGTATTTCCGTCACATCTTCGGCGCTGCGGTTTTATTATAACGGCTACTGCATCAACATCTTAGATACGCCCGGACACCAGGATTTCTCGGAAGATACCTACCGTACGCTGATGGCGGCGGATTCCGCCGTGATGGTGATCGACGCGTCCAAGGGTGTGGAGGCCCAGACCCGCAAGCTGTTTAAGGTCTGTGCCATGCGCCATATCCCGATCTTTACCTTTATTAATAAGATGGACCGCGATGCCCGGGACACCTTTGAACTGATGGATGACATCGAAAAGGAACTGGGAATCCCCACCTGTCCGGTGAACTGGCCTTTAGGTTCCGGTAAGGCTTTTAAGGGCGTTTACGACCGGAATACGAAAAACGTGCTGCTCTTTTCCGATACGGCCAAGGGCACGAAGGAAGGTCACTTAGAGACGGTTTCCATTGACGATCCTTCCGTAAAGGATCAGATTGGCGAGGAGGCTTACGCCACCCTGACCGATGAGCTGGAGCTTTTAGACGGCGCAGCCGAAGAGTTTGATCAGGAAAAGGTCAGCCGCGGGGAGCAGTCTCCGGTATTCTTCGGATCGGCCCTGACCAACTTTGGCGTGGAGACCTTCTTAGAGCACTTCCTTCAGATGACCTCGTCTCCCCTGCCGCGGACGTCGGACGGGGGCGTGATCGATCCCTTTGCCGATTATTTTTCCGCCTTTGTCTTTAAGATTCAGGCGAACATGAACAAGGCTCACCGGGATCGCATCGCTTTCATGCGCATCACCTCCGGCAAATTTGAGGCCGGCATGGAAGTGTTCCATGTGCAGGGGCAAAAGAAGATCCGCCTGGCCCAGCCCCAGCAGCTGATGGCGTCGGAGCGGCAGATCATCGAAGATGCCTGCGCCGGCGATATCATCGGTGTGTTTGATCCGGGCATCTTTTCTATCGGCGATACCCTGACCAATGCGCCGACACCCTTTGCTTTTGAGGGCATCCCCACCTTCGCGCCGGAACACTTCGCCCGGGTGTCCCAGGTGGATACCATGAAGCGCAAGCAGTTCATGAAGGGCATTACGCAGATTGCCCAGGAGGGCGCCATCCAGATCTTCCAGGAATATAATACCGGCATGGAAGAGATCATTGTGGGCGTGGTGGGCGTGCTGCAGTTCGACGTATTAAAATACCGTCTGAACAACGAGTACAATGTGGAAATCCGCATGGAGATGCTGCCCTACGAATACATCCGCTGGGTGGAGCACAGCGAGGTGCCCATTGATAAGATTTCGGGCACTTCGGATATGAAGCGGGTCAAGGACCTAAAAGACCGGCCGCTGCTTTTGTTTGTCAACAGCTGGTCTGTGGGAATGACCTTAGATCGGAACGACGGGCTGGTACTGTCCGAATTCGCGAGATAACGGAGCCTGTCCTGTGTCGTCCCTTGACACAGGCTGGCGTATCATCTATGATGACAGCAGTTCCGCGGCGGCGGAGCTGCTTTTCTTTTTCAGTTTCTGAATCTAATCATTTACTTTGCTTCAGAATCTCACTTTACGAATTGGAAATTTTGGAAAAACCCCGCTGGAAAGTCCCATGGATGGAACAGTGGCGTGTGTTACCATTGCCCTGTCAGAAGAAATTCTTGAAAATTTCTATTGACAGAAACAGGGAAGTCGTTTACCATTTGGAATGCGAACAGTTGTTCGATTTTATGGAGGTTTAACATGGCACAGGAAGAAAAAATCAAAGCATTAAACGCTGCTATTTCGCAGATTGAAAAACAGTACGGCCGCGGCTCAGTTATGAAGCTGGGTGACGACGCGGCAAACATGCGCGTGGAAACGGTGCCCACCGGTTCCTTAAGCTTAGACATCGCTCTGGGCCAGGGCGGTCTGCCCAAGGGCCGTATCATTGAGATTTACGGACCGGAATCTTCCGGTAAAACCACCGTTGCCCTGCACTGTGTAGCCGAGGTGCAGAAGCGTGGCGGTATCGCCGGCTTCATCGATGCCGAGCACGCCCTCGATCCCATCTATGCCCGCAATATCGGCGTGGATATCGACAACCTGTATATTTCCCAGCCCGACAACGGTGAGCAGGCGCTGGAAATCGCCGAGACCATGGTTCGTTCCGGCGCCATCGACATCATCGTGGTAGACTCCGTCGCGGCCCTGGTTCCCAAGGCTGAAATCGAAGGCGACATGGGCGATTCCCACGTGGGTCTTCAGGCCCGCCTGATGTCCCAGGCGCTGCGTAAGCTGACCAGCGTTGTCAGCCGCACCAACTGCATCGTCATCTTCATCAACCAGCTGCGTGAGAAGATCGGTGTCATGTTCGGTAATCCCGAAACCACCACTGGCGGCCGTGCTCTGAAGTTCTATGCTTCGGTGCGTCTCGACGTGCGCCGGGTAGAATCCTTAAAGGCCCAGGGCGAAGTCATCGGCAACCATACCCGCATCAAGGTGGTGAAAAACAAGGTTGCTCCGCCGTTCCGCGAGGCCGAATTCGACATCATGTTCGGTACGGGCATCTCTCAGGAAGGTGAGCTGGTGGATCTGGCTGCCAACCTGGATATCATCAATAAATCCGGCGCCTGGTATGCCTACGAAGGCGAGAAGATCGGCCAGGGCCGTGAAAACGCCAAGCAGTACTTAAAGGATCATCCGGAAGTTTTCGCTGAAATCGACCGGAAGGTACGGGATCATTACATGCCGAAAGAAGAAGACCAGGAAACTGCCAATCCGGCAGCTCCGGCGGATCCGGAATCATGATCGGTCCTTCCAAAGGCGATGTTACCTGCTGACGCTGCAATTAAAGGAGCATCCGCAGCAGAAACATGCAAAGCAAAAGGAGCTGCCAGTGAAAATCGAAACATTGCGCGGCGGGAAATACAAAGTCTGTCCCGAAGTCGGGGCAGACTTTGTTCTTTACCGCAAAGAACTGGCCACATACGGTCTGACAGAAGAAGAGGAGCTTTCGCCTGAAGTTTGGCAGCAGATCTTAAACGACGTGCTCATTCCCCGGGCAAAAAAACGTGCCATGCATCTTTTGGAACAGCAGGATCGATCTGTTTTTCAGCTGGAACGAAAACTTACCGAGGGCGGTTATCCTTCGGAAGCGGTCCGGGCAGCCTTAGATTATGTCGCTTCCTTTCACTATACCGACGATGAGCGCTTAGCGGCCAACTATGTGCGCTCCCAGGCGGAAAGCCGCAGCCGTCTGCGCATCCGCCAGGATCTTGTGCGCCGGGGCATTTCCGAAGAAATCATTGACGCCGCACTGGAAGCGGAATATCCCGATTCCGAACGTCCGCTGATCGAAAGCCTCTTAAAAAAGAAGGGGTATGACAGGGATACGGCCACAGAACAGGACAAGGCACGGATGGTGCGCTTTCTCGGGCAGCGGGGATTTGTCCTGTCCGATATCTACAGTGCGCTGAGGTAATCCTTGACACGTTGCTCAAACAGGGCTAAAATAAATTGGTTTTATTTTTGCACTGTGACAAGTAGATAAAGGAGGTGCTCCCTGTGTTGCCAGTGATCATAGCGGTCATCGTGACCCTGATCATTGCAGTTCCGGTCACCTTGGTCCTGTCCAACAATTACCATCGCAATGTTTCGGAAAAACGAATCGGCAGCGCGGAAGACAAAGCCCGCGAGATTATTGACGAAGCAGTAAAAGAGGCCCAGTCCTTAAAGCGTGAGGCACTTGTGGAAGCCAAGGAGGAGAATCTGAAGTCCAAGAATGAACTGGACAAGGAAATCCGTGACCGCAGGGCAGAGGTCCAGCGTGTGGAAAACCGCATCGCCCAGAAGGAAGAGAATCTGGATAAAAAGACAGATCAGCTCGCCAAGAAGGAAAAGGATCTCAATACCCGCGAACAGGCAATCGAGAAGGATCGTGAGGAAATCGCGAAACTGAATGAGCAGCGGCTCGCAGAACTGGAGCGGATCTCCGGACTCACCTCAGAACAGGCAAAGGAAATTCTTCTGAAAACTGTTGAAGAAGACGTAAAAATCGATGCTGCCAAAATCGTCAAAGAATCCTTAGCGCAGGCTAAGGAGGAAGCCAATAAAAAGGCAAAGGAGATTGTGGTGACTGCCATTCAGAAATGCGCAGTGGATCACGTAGCTGAAGCCACCATCTCCGTGGTTTCCCTTCCCAGCGACGAAATGAAGGGACGGATCATCGGCCGCGAGGGCCGCAACATCCGCACGATCGAATCCATGACCGGCGTGGAACTCATTATTGACGATACGCCGGAAGCCGTGGTTCTTTCCGCCTTTGACCCGGTTCGCCGGGAAATCGCGCGGATCGCTTTGGAAAAGCTGATCGTCGACGGGCGCATTCATCCCGCCCGCATCGAGGAGATGATCGAAAAGGCAAAGAAGGAAGTGGATACCACCATCCGTGAAGCCGGCGAAAACGCCGTGCTTGAGGTTGGCATTCACGGACTGAATCCCGAGCTGGTCAAACTGCTCGGCCGAATGAAGTATCGTACCAGTTACGGTCAGAATGCCCTGCAGCATTCCGTGGAAGTGGCTCAGCTTTCCGGGCTGATCGCCGCCGAAGTCGGAGTGGATGTGCGCACGGCGAAGCGCGCCGGACTGCTTCACGATATCGGCAAATCCATCGACCACGAAGAGGGAAGCACCGGCACCCATGTGCAGATCGGTGTGGAACTCTGCAAGAAGTATAAGGAATCAGACATCATCGTCAATGCCGTGGCAGCGCATCATGGCGATGTGGAGCCTGAATCCCTGATCGCCTGGATCGTAGCAGCAGCGGATGCCATCAGCGCCGCCCGCCCCGGAGCCCGCAGAGAGTCTCTGGAAAGCTACACCGAGCGAATTCAACAGTTAGAAGACATTACCAATGACTTTGAGGGAGTCGAAAAGGCCTTTGCCGTACAGGCAGGCCGTGAGATCCGTGTCAGCGTTATTCCGGAAAAGGTCAGCGATGCCGAGATGGTATTGCTTGCCCGCAACATTTCCAAGCGCATCGAAGATGAGCTGGATTATCCGGGACAGATTAAAGTCAGTCTTATCCGGGAATCCCGGGCTACAGACTACGCGAAATAACAAATTTAAAAATGAACGTGAGATGGCAGAGTGTGTTTTCACACTCTGCCATCCTTCTCTTTTGCGCGATAAGGCCGGAGCAGGCGCGCGTGCTCGCACGCGAAGCATGCGAGGACCAACGTACATCGAGCGCAATGGCGCGAGATGTGCGCATCGCGCGGATCGGATGGGGGAG
>JAZPYY010000028.1:0-71037 GCA_045544375.1 Shuttleworthella sp. | reverse complement strand
CGGCCATAAATGCCAGCCCCACAGCCAGGCAGCCGAAAAAGCAGAATGTGACGATCTGCTGCACCTTATGCTGATTGCCCTCGCCTAAGGCAATGGAAATGGATGTGGATCCGCCGTTGCCAAACAGGGTTCCGATACCGGAAAGCACCGTAAACACCGGCATGGCCAGGGAAATGGAGGAAATCTTCGACGGATCTCCGGTCTGCCCGATGAAAAAGGTGTCCGCCATGTTGTATAGAATCATGACCAGAATGGTCACCACCGAAGGCACGGAAAGCTTCCATACCAGCTCCCAGAAGGAGCCATGATCCAGTAAATCCTGTCCTCTTTTCATGTGATTGTAACCTCGTCGCCGCTGGTATTGTCGCCGTGCTTTATCAGCATTCCCTGCTGTGGCCCGTACTTTTTTCAATGACGAAGTTATCATATCCTCTTTTTTGAAAATCGGCCTTTTGGATCGGCACAAAAATGTTTCAAATTTACCAAGCAAGCAGCCGGCCAGGGCAAGCTGTCGCGTGCATGGGATTTTGAGGATGAATTGCGGGGGTTAATTACGTTATTTCAAGCAAAAAATCCCGCTCGCTCTATACATGAGCGACTGCGGGATTTTGAAGAAGAATTGTGGGGTTTTGTTACGCCTTATCCGTTCGAAGTACATTGGCCTTCGCATGCGTATCTTTAGCGCAAACCCGTTTCTGCACGGCGCCGCGACAATGAAGAGTCAGTTTTCTTCCAAGGGATCCTCGTACTGGGATTTGGAGCGCACGATCTCCACCCGGCGGATGCTGCCGTCGCTCATCTCATGAATGCGCAGCGTCGCGTCGCCGATGTGGAACTGGGTACCCACTTCCGCCGGAAGATCCAGCCGCTTTAAATGCTCGCGGATGACGTCGCATAAAAGCCGGCTGCGGTCGGCCGGGATGTGAATACCGTACCACTGATCCATCTGACGCACCGTAAGCTGCCCTTTACAGATGATCCGCTCATCCTCGTAGAAGGTGGAGAACAGATACTTGCGGATGGCAAACAGCGATCCTAAAGCCGCCACGCCTAAGAGCGTTTCCAGCGCGCCGCCCGGCTCCACGATCATGTGCCGGGAAATGGCAAACATCATCACCTCGATGATGGTGCCCGGCGTGTGATGAAACAGCATCTTCGCAAACTCAATGCCAATGGCCAGGCTCATGATCTGGCCGATGTAATACTCTACATTGTAGGGAACGATGCCCTCGGTAAAAAAGGCCTTTCCGATCAGCTTGATGACCAGCACCACGATGACCGCCGTCATCAGCGTTGCCAGAAGCACTTCCAGCACCGACATACAGTTCTGTAAAAATCTTCGGGATACGTGCATGGTCAACCCCCTTTAAAACCAGACACCTGCATCGAACTTTATCTTATCACACATTCAATCTTCCCGTCCACAATACCCCGCAGCGTCAGCCCCTCTGACGCAGCTTTGGCAAGCCGTTCGATCTGTTCCCTTGAAATGCACTCTCCGGGTGCCGGCGACGGAATGCCCGGCGGATAGATGAAGGCGCCCCGTCGGGCGATGCGGCCCTCGGCTTCGGACAGGAGCACCCATTCCCCCTGGGCGTGAAAGGCCTGATAGCAGGACAGGGCCGGCTGTTTTGCGTTGCTTTCTGCCACCGGAGAACACGTCTTTTTCGTCTCCGGCGAATTTTTCCCTGTTGCCGTCCAAAGGACTGCGTTTTCCGTCTCCGTGAAACCGCCCGCTTTCTTCTCTGCACTGGCCTCCGCCAACCCGTCAGTCAGCGACGCATCGATCTCGCCAAGGGCCTTTTCCAGCCGCGCAAAACCCTCCTCTGTATCGCATACCGACGTCATGGCCAGCACATAATCCAGCCCGGCCATTTCCACTTCCAGGTGATATTCTTTTCGAAGACGCTCTGCCAGCTCGGTTCCGCTGAAACCTGCACCAGCCGTTTGGGGCCGACCGATTTTTTTCTCGATCTGGCCAGATTCCGGCTCGCGGATGCCCACCGCTTCCTTTTGAAGACAGCTGGTTTTTTGCCCATTCTGGTCAGATTCCGTTTCACCGACACACGTCCCGGCGGTGCTGATCACCAGCTTCGACGCATCGTCCACCGGCAGCAGACGGAGGTGTTTCCAGGCCGCTGCCTTTTCGCGAAAGGCCGCCAGCCGGGCGGAAAAAGCCGCCATCTCATCCGCAGCCTTAGTCTTCATCCAGTTCGCGCAGGCCGATGCCTGGGCCATCAGAAGATAGGATGGAGAACTGGTCTGGATCATGCCCAGCCATTCTGCAATCCGCTTTCCATCGACCCGGTCACTGCAGATATGAAGCACCGCGGTCTGCCCGTAGCAGGGCAGGGTTTTGTGCAGGCTCATCACCACCAGATCCGCGCCGCAAAGAACCGGATTTTCCGGAAAATGCTCATCAAAAAAATGGGCTCCGTGGGCTGCGTCCACCATCAGCACAGCCCCGTGAGCATGGACCGTTTCAGCAATGGCCGCCACTTCCGGCATCAGGCCCTCATAGGTGGGCGCCGTGATGACGACAGCAGCGCATTTCGGCTGTCCGTTCTCCGCAGTCTGTCGGTCATTGTCCGATTTGCCATCCTGTGCCGAGATCTGCGTTCCGTCCCCGGATGTCAGTGCGCTCTCCACATCCTCTGCCGAAAGCACGCCCCACAGGCCGTTTTCATTATACCTCGGCTCCACCACATCCACCGCCACATCCTGCATACACAGGGCGTTCCAGACGCTTTTGTGGCAGTTGGCCGCCACCAGGATGCGATCCCCCGGACGGGTGCTGCCTAAGATGGCCGCCAGATTGCCGGCGGTGGATCCGTTTACCAGAAGACAGCTTTCCTTTGCCCCGTAAACCTGCGCCAGATCCTGCTGCAGCCGGGCAATCAGCCCCTCGGGGGCGTGCAGGTCGTCAAAGCCGTCGATCTCCGTGATGTCCATGGACGGATCCGCCCAGAAATAGGCCGGATTCCGCTTGTGTCCAGGCATGTGAAAGGGATATGCGTCCCCCGCTGTATACTGACGAAGTTCGTTGATCATGGCCATCGCTTTTCTGTTACTTTGGAAAAACGGCCGTTTCCGGCCGTTTTTCCATGCTTGTGAAACCCACAGGATCCGTCCTGCGAATAATTTATCTGCAATTCATATTCCGCGTTTATCTGCGGTTTTTCTTTCTCTTTTCATCCCGTCGCTGAATGGTGCGCATGGGCCGTCCAGCGCCGCGGTAACGGCTGCGGCGGCGCTTTTTACGCCGGGCGTTGGACACCAGCAGGGCGACAAGCCAAATCACCGCCGCCAGAAGGGCCACGGAAAGGATGATAATCAGAATGGTAGTGTTCACCGAGGGAAGTTTCAGCTTCGGCAGGGAAAGGGAAGGCAGATTCAGCTTCGGAAGCTTCAGGCCGAAAAAGCCGGTATCCTCTGGGGCTTCCTCTTCCGCCGGCTGTGCTTCTTCCTCCGGTTCGGGGGTCGGCGGCAGCTGGTCGGCATAGGTGCCGTTTCCGGTGTACCAAAGAGGCGCGTAACCCACGGTCACATCCTGCCAGGTCACCTCTAACAGGCCGGCGGCGTTCTCTTCCGGATAGGGCAGCGCGGCATCTTTTCCGGTTTTACGGATGCCCAAAGCCGCGGTCATATCCGCTTCTTCAATCGGTGTCACCGTAAAAGTGCAGTCCGCCGGCGCAGCGCCTGCGGGAAGCGCCAGAGCCAGGGGGCCGTCTAAGGAAATCTGACTTACGTCGCCGCGGAGTTTCCCTTCCGCAGAAGCCGCCGACAGCGCATCCAGCACCAGGGGATCCGTGGCGGAAACCTGCTGGGGCGTGACGTCTGAAAGATAGGTGTCAAACAGGCCGATGGTGTCGATATACTGGTTCGGCGCCGTCACGTCCATGGTCACGGCAATCAGCGTCAGACCGTTGCGCTGGCCATAGGTCACCAGGGTGGAATGGGCCTCGGGGGTGTAGCCGGTTTTCCCGCCCACACAATCCTCATAGACGTACTTGGCCGTTTTGTAATTGTTGATCATGTAGTGGGTGTTGTTTAAGGGCGTTTCCTCGTCATGCTTGTTGGTGGGAGGAATCTTGTAAAAGCGGGTGCCCATGATTTCCCGCAGCAGATCGTACTGCCAGGCAGCCCGGGCGATCAGCGCCATATCGTAGGCGCAGGTGGTGTGATTTTCGACGTGAAGACCGTTGGGATTGGCAAAATGTGTATTCACGCAGCCCAGCTCGGCGGCCTTTTGATTCATCAGATCTGCAAAAGCATTCACGTCGCCGTCGCAGACGTGCTCGGCGATGGCCCAGGCGCACTCGTTGGCCGATGCCAAAAGCATGCCGTACAGGCAGTGCTCCATGGTCATCTGCTCGTCCACATCCCGGGCGATATTGGAGGTGTCTCCCTCATTTTTGTAGACGGCGTCATGGGAAAAAGTGACGATTTCCTGGGGATCGCAGTGCTCCATGGCCAGGACTGCCGTCATCAGCTTGGTGATACTGGCCGGATAATGGGTGTCCATGGCGTTTTTCGCGTACAGAATCGCACCGCTCTCAGGCTCTAACAGCACCACAGATGCGGATGCGGTCTCCTGAAACGCCATCCAGGGCGTGACCGCCAGCTGAGCGGCCTGCGCCTGAAGCGGGATGAAACATGCCATCAGAACCGCCAGCAAAAGCGCGGTCAGGGCAGCGGTTTTCTGTTTCAGATGCCGGCAAAGCCAAAGGCCGTGGGATCGGAAAGACCGGTTTGGGACATTCATGCAGGACCTCCTGATGTTTATCGCAAATCAGATGAACGCAGCATACTGCGGATGCCCGGGGCATCCGGAACGGAGATGATGATAAAGAAAAAGCCCCAACCCTCTGAAAACAAAGGACTGAGACCTTCCGTGCGCGATCAGGGGCTCGAACCCTGGACACCCTGATTAAGAGTCAGGTGCTCTGCCAGCTGAGCTAATCGCGCATGCTTTTGCAGTGCAAGAGGTATTATAGAGCACCTTCAGGCGAAATGCAAGCATTTTTTTAATTTTCTTGTTTGGACGTCATTTGACTCTTTTTTCTGGTTCTTTTTCTTCGCCCCGATGCGTGGCGGAAACGAATCGCCGAGCACTGCCGGTCTTGCTTCGCTCGCGGATACGCGAAAGAGACACATCACAAATCCGCAGCTGCTTCGCCGCAATAATCCCGCCGCTGCCCGTAGGCTTTACAGCCGCTTCGCCGCAAATTTGCAGATGGCCTGACCCCGGGTCGAAAACTTTTCTTCGTATTCGGTCATGACATTTCCGGCGTACAGCGCCTCATCCGCATGCAGATCGCGGGTTTCATACAGCAGTTCCCAGTCGGGACTGGCCAGAAGGGATTCCAGCCCGAAGGCAAAAAGATCCGTGTTATCGGTTTTAAATTCCAGCACGCCGCCGGTTTTCGTCACCTTTGCAAACAGGGCCAGAAAACCCGGCGCCACCAGCCGCCGTTTCGCATGGCGATCCTTCGGCCAGGGATCGGAAAAATTCAGGTACACACCGGACAGTTCCCCGTCGGCAAAAATCTGATCCGCATCCGCCGCATCCGCACACAGAAGGCGGAGATTCGGACGAACCGCTGTTTCCGTAAACCGGTCGCCGGCGGAAGGCACAGCTGCCGTTTCAGATTCCGGCTGTGAGCCGGTTTCCGCGGCCGTATCGCTGCCCTGCAGTTTCTGAACCGCCCGCAGCAGCACGGAAGAATACCGCTCCACACCGATATAATTGCTCTCTGGATGAAGAGCCGCCATCTGGGTGATAAACTTCCCCTTGCCCATGCCAAACTCGGCAAACAGAGGCTTCGGCTCATCTTGCGCAAACAGTTCCTGCCAGTGTCCGGCGTGCTCCGCCGGATTCTGCACCACATATGCACTTTTTGAAAGCACGTCATCCGCGCCTGGAATATTACGTAATCGACCCATACGGCTCCTTTTTACATCAGCATCTGAAGCAGTTCGTCTGCCGTGTCCGCAATTCTTTCGCAGCCCTGAGACTTCAGGAATGCTTTGCCGCGGAATCCCCAGGAAACACCGATGGCGTCGAGCTGGGCGTTTTTCGCCGTGGCCAGATCCACCTCGGAATCGCCGATATAGACGGCATCTTCCTTTTCGGCCCCCAGGGCCGCCAGACACTGTTCGGTCATGGCCGGATGGGGTTTTCTGGGCACACCGTCGATCTGTCCTAAGCAGTAGTCAAACTGGCCGGGGAACAGATCCTCCACCAGTTTCTGCACAGCGGCGTCCGGCTTGTTGGACACCACTGCGGTTTTGATTCCGGCATTTTTCAGTGCCAGAAGCACTTCCGGAATACCGTCATAGGGGCCGGTGTGGTCATCGCAGTGAGCGTTGTAATAGGGTCGGTAGGTTTCTAAAATTGCCTCCACCTCTGCTGGATCGGCGTCGCTTTCCTTCGACTCACCGATGGATAGGATGGCCGCTTCCTCTTCCGCCGTCAGCGGTTCCTTCATCTGCTCCGCGAAAAGGGCGCGCTCAATGGCGACGCGGATGGCGCTTCCGAAAAACAGCCGCACCACTTCCGTGGGATAATCTCCCCGGTGTCCGTGGGCCGCAAGGGCGTAATTGATGGCGATGCGCAGATCCTCCAGCGTATCTAAGGTTGTGCCGTCCATGTCAAAAATAACCGCTTTGCTGTTTCCCATAGGTATGATCGCTCCTGTCCCCTTCTTCTATTACGTCTAAGTTATGATTAAGTCGCCAAAAGTACTGATTCTTTTTCTTATATTGCGTTGTGGGATGGACCTTTACAGTCCCGTATCCTCCGGCAGACCCAGCATGATGTTCATGTTCTGCACGGCTGCGCCGGATGCACCTTTGCCCAGGTTGTCAAACAGGGCCGTGATGCCCGTCTGTGCATCGTTTCCGTACACATAGATTTCCAGACGGTTGGTGCCCGCTAAGGTGTTGGCGTAGATGCGCGGCGGAAGCTCTTCTGCGTCACACACCCGCACAAACTGCGCTCCGGCGTAGTACTCTTTTAATTTTGCGCGGATCACGTCCGGTGTCACCGGCGATTTCACCGCTGCTTTTTCCGCCGGCGTTTCAGCTTCCGCAATCTGCACACTCTCACCTGCCATCGCAGCAGACGCATTTAAAAGATCGTTGTGCAAAAGGATGGTCGTGGCCATGCCCTTGTAATAGTCATCCACCACCGGAAGGAAGGCCGGTGCAGACGCAAGCTGTGCCACCACCTGCATCTCCGGCAGGTGCTTGTGGGCCAGACCCAGCCCGTACAGCGCCGGGGAAGAAAGCTTCTCATCTCGCGCCTCGTCCTCGTATTCGGCGATCATGCCCTTTCCGCCGCCACTGTAGCCGGTGAGGGAATAGCAGGTAAAGGGATAATCCGCCGGCACCAGACCCGTGCGCACCAGGGGCGCGGCGATGGACAGAAAGCCCGTGGCATGGCAGCCCGGATTGGCCACCCGGCTGCTGTTTCTGATGGCATCGCGCTGCTCGTCAGACAGTTCCGGAAAACCGTAGGTCCAGCCCGGAGCCGTGCGATGGGCCGTGGAAGCGTCGATGATGCGAGCATTGGTGCCCTCGGCTAAGGCCACGGCTTCCCGCGCGCCGGCGTCCGGCAGGCATAAGAAAACGATGTCCGCTGCCGCGATCATCTTTCTGCGCTCGTCGTTGTCGTGGCGCTTGTCCTCATCGATGCGCAGCACTTCGATGTCGCTGCGGTTGGCAAGGCGCTCATGGATCTGCAGGCCCGTGGTGCCGCTCTGTCCGTCAATGTATACCTTTGGTTTCATATGGATTCCTTTCCTTTTCTTCTCGTCCGCGCATGGCTCATTGCTTCGCGCAAACATAAAAGGGACTGCGTATTAACGCAATCCCTTTCAACCGAGGCGCCAACCAGATTTGAACTGGTGATAGAGGTGTTGCAGACCTTTGCCTTACCACTTGGCTATGGCGCCACTTGCGGAACAATCCGCTTTTTCAGGAGAAGAAGCTGTTGGTGAAAACGAAGATTCATCCGGCCCTTCTTCCGAGCGGAGAAGGAGGGATTTGAACCCTCGCGCCGGTTTCCCGACCTATACCCTTAGCAGGGGCACCTCTTCGGCCTCTTGAGTACTTCTCCAGACGCACGATTTACCGATAGAAACATGCGCCCAATTATTGTACAAAAGGAGTCGGCCCGTGTCAAGCACTTTTCGCCAATTCCATTCGACACGTCAAATGCAGCCTTTACACCCGCTTCGACGGGATATTGGAGACGGGGCTGTTTAATCTCGCAAAGGCTTCGGGACCCTCTTTCTGCTCCTGCTGTCGTTTCTCCATCAGCGGAAGGGCGTAATCCGTATAACCCCGCAGGCAGTCTAAGTACAGACGGGCCATCTCTTCGCTGCTTTCCCGGAACCCGTTCTGTATCCATGCGGTCAGAAATCCGGCCGTTGCGCCGCCGTAAAAATAGGCCTGGTAGGAATTTTTTGTCACGTTCACCGCATCCACTTCCTGCCGGGTCATATCTCTCATGGTCTGCTGAAAATAAGACAGCAGCCCGGCCTGGTGGATCAGTGTCAGTTCCCATTTTGCCTGTTCCATGGCGCAGAGAAGATTCTCGATGGATTCGTAGACATCAGACATATAAATGTGATTGACTGGCCGGGCCGATTCCACAAAATCTTCTACCCAGACTTTAATCACATCATCCAGACTTAAATAATTCCGGTAAAAGGAGGCGCGGGATGTACCGGCCAGCTCAACCACTTCCGAAATGGTGATTTTCGAGAAGGGTTTCTTTTCCATCAAACGAAACAGCGCTTCTGTCACGTATTCCCGGGTAAAATGTCTTCTCATGCGACTATTTGCTCCAATCGTCTCATTAAGCCTAAAAAGTCTTGCATATTTCTTTAAAATATGAGACAAATGTATCGTTCAGAACAGAGTAAATAATACCTCACCCATGACATGCGGGCGGCAGACAATGCCGCCCGCATGGCTCATTGCGAAAAGACGCTTAATCCTCTTCGTCTTCAAACATGGCATCCCACAACTGATCCGCCTTGGCCTGCGCTGCATCCACACTGTCCGAAAGCTTATCCATCAGCCGTCCCGGCACGCTGACCGCAGTTTTTAGACCGTCTTTGACAATCTCCGCCACTTCCTGGGTATTTTCCACCGCCGCGTCCGACACCGCCTTCACGCCGCCGATGGTGACGTCCGATACGGCTTTCACCCCGCTCTTTAAAATGCCGGTCACTTCCTGGGTGTTTTCCACCGCCGCGTCTGATACCGCCTTCACACCGCCAATGGTGGCATTTGCCACGGCAGTCACGCCGCCTTTGACCGCGCCCGCCGCATCCTGCATATTTTCCATCATACCTACGGCAGTCTCACGGAAGTCGCCAAACAGATCCCTGCGCACCAGGCGGAACAGTTCCTTTTCCTCCATGCTGCGGGCGGTAAGTTTCAGCAGAAAATCCGTGGGCATCATCTTTTTTTTCGGAAGAGTGCCTGCGGCCTTCATGTCCAGAATCTCGCCGTAGCGATCGTAGGCGTCCGAAACGCAGGTTTCCCAGGACAGGTAGATCTCGTCCATGGCGTGCTGTCCCACATCATGGAGATGAGACAGATCCTTGCTCACCTCGGAAAGCAGCGCCGCCATGGCTTCCGGCGTCTCCTCGATGATAAAACCGTTGCGGCCGTCGGTGATGCCCTCCGCCGCGCAGGAATCCTTGATCAGCACGCTGGCCAGTCCGCAGGCCGCTGCCTCCCGCACCACCAGACCGTTGGTATCAAAGGTGGAGGGAAACAGGAACAGATCCGCCCGGGTATTCCAGGCGCGCAGTTCGTTGCGGTCGTACACCGGACCTAAGAAAATGCACTTCGCCGGCGCGCCGTCGCCCCCCAGAAGCCCCAGATTGCGGGCTTTTTCCTCCAGGATCGGCTGATCCGGACCTTTACCGATAAACAGCATCCGAAAATCCTGTCCCGTTTGGGCCAGAAGCGCCAGGGCATCCAAAATCAGCGGAATGTTCTTATAGGTCATCATGCGGCCCACAAACAGAAAGACCGGCACACCGTCGGGCAGATCGGCCTTGGCCGTCACCCGGCTCACCGTCTCTGCATCCACCCGGCCCTTGGAGAAATCCACACCATTGTTCACGACCCGGTAATCTCCCTGAAATCCTAATGCCTTCAGGCTCTCGCCGGCGCCTCGGCTGACCACCCACACATCGTCGCAGGCTTCAATGTTGCTGACCATGGCTTTGATGGTCTCCTTGGCCGCCAGTTTTGCCTTCATGAACCGCTCGATGTCGATATCGTACTTGGTGTGATAGGTAAAGACGATGGGCGCGTCTGTCCGGTCCCGCAGCAGCCGGGCAATCACCGTGGAAGACGCCGGGCAGTGGGAATGAATCAGGTCGGGGGCAAAATCCGCCAGCGCCGACACGCTGCGCTCCGCAAAAGGATTGCCCGTGCGGTAGCCGTTGGTGGAACCAGCGGTGTTTAGACTGGGATAGGGAACCACCGGATAGGGATAAACCGTGTAGTCCGTGTCCGGATACTTGGGCGTACCGACGATGATCTTCGCGTCATGATCCTTCATCAGGTAATCTGCGTAGTTCATCATGACGTTTACCACACCGTCGATGACCGGGGGAAAAGAATCATTTAAAAGACAGACTCGCATGCTTTTTCTCCGTGTTTGTTCTTGCCTGTTCGGGGATTCTGCGCAGACCGCGCGGGGTCCATTACGTCTTATTCGCCTGAAAAACCCATCCGCGCGGCTGCTCGCTTTACGCCGGTGTTTTCCAACGCCGCGCGGGGTTTCATTACGCTTTTTTCACTTACAATCCCTCACCCGCGCGGGCCACATCTTCATACAGGTCTCCGCCGTGGCAGTCAGCCACCACCACCACCGGAAAATCCTCCACCTGAATGCGAAGGATTGCTTCCGCCCCCAGATCCGGATAAGCGATGCACTCCGACTGCTTGATGCACTTGGACAGCAGAGCGCCCGCTCCGCCAACGGCGGCAAAATAGACTGCCTTGTTCCGGCAGATGGCATCTTTGACTTCCTGGGTGCGGCGGCCTTTTCCCACCATGGCCGCCAGACCTAAATCCAGCAGGCGCGGGGCATATTTGTCCATCCGGCTTGCCGTGGTGGGGCCTGCAGAGCCGATGGGGCGGCCTTCCCGGGCCGGGGAGGGTCCCATGTAGTACACCGTCTGTCCGGCGATGTCCACCGGAAGGGCTTTTCCCTCATCCAGCAGATCGCACAGACGCTTGTGGGCCGCATCCCGGGCCACCAGCATCTCGCCGGAAAGATAAACATAATCGCCGATGTGCAGGGTTTCGGCGGTTTCTTTTGTGATAGGAAGGGTGATATTCATAACTTTTTCCTTCAATCGTTAAAGTGTGCGCTCTTCGTGCCGGTTTACGTGACAGCAGATGTTCACTGCCACAGGAAGACCTGCGATGTGCGTGGGATAGGTTTCCACATGCACCGCCAGGGCCGTGGTTTTGCCGCCCAGCCCGCCGGGACCGATACCCAGGGCGTTGATTTTTTCAAGCATTTCCTGCTCCAGATCCTTCGCCCAATCCGGCTGCAGCGTTCCGTCCAGCATCCGCGGCGCGGCGCCTTCCAAAGTCAGCGCGTGCTTGGCCAGCAGCGCGGCTTTCTCAAAAGTGCCGCCTACGCCCACACCCACCACCATGGGCGGACAGGCATTGGGGCCGGCGTCTTTGACGGCGGTCAAAATGGCGTCTTTCACGCCATCAATGCCGTCTGCCGGCTTTTTCATGAAGACACGGCTCATGTTCTCACTGCCGAAGCCCTTGGGTGCCAAGGTGATATGCAGCTGCTCCCCCGGGACGATGCGGGTGTGAATCACGGCCGGCGTGTTGTCTTTCGTATTTTCCCGCAGGATGGGATCGGACACCACGGATTTGCGCAGAAATCCTTCCTGGTAGCCTTTGCGGACGCCTTCATTTACGGCGTCTTCTAAGTTTCCGCCGGTCAGATGCACATCCTGGCCGATCTCCAGGAAAACCACCGCCATACCTGTATCCTGGCAGATGGGAATGCGGTCTGTGTCCGCAATTTCAAGGTTCTGCACCAGCTGACCTAACACCCGCTGGCCTAAGGCGCTGGATTCCGCATCCTTCGCCGCGTGAATCATTTCTGTCATTTCGGCGCTCAAATGATAGTTGGCGTCGATGCACATCTGGGCGATGGCTGCCGTTACTTCTTTCACATCCAGGGTACGCATTTCTTTTCCTTTCCACGGGCTAAAAGCCCGCTGGAAGTTCTAATAATCAGATAACTTCAGGCATTTTCCGATCGTACTGCAAATTTATAGTTTCCGCGGGCTTTTAGCCCGCTGGAGGTTTTAAAAATCAGACTTCTCCAGGCATCTTCCAGCAGTACTGCAAATCGATCATTTTCCTGGGTTAAAAGCCCGCTGGAAGCCCCAAAAAGCCCAAAACCTGCAGACTTTTCGAAATTGACTGTAAAGCAAGAGCTTCTGCAGGCTTTTAGCCCGCAGAAGCTGCACTTTTCATTCCTTATTCTTCGGCTTCAGAAGATTCGGGCTTTTCCGCCTCATTTTCGGGCTCTATGCCCGCATCGGTCCCCTCATTCGAAGTCCCCTCATCCGAAGATGCGTCTTCGGATGAAACCGTTTCATCTTTCTCTGAAACCGTTTCACCTTCCTCCGAAGAATTCTCCCCTTCTTCCGAAGGTTCCTCTTCCTCGTCTAAATCTTCTTTCTGCACAACGGCGATGGAGGCCACTTCGTCGTCGCCCTTTAAGCTGATCAGTTTCACGCCGCTGGTAACGCGCCCTAACAGAGCCGTATCGCTGATGGCGATGCGGATGATGGTGCCGGCCTTGTTGATCAGCATCAGCTCGTTGTCATATTCCACCGACTTGACGCCCACCAGGCAGCCGGTCTTTTCCGTAATCTTGTAGCACAGCACGCCCTTGCTGCCGCGATGGTGGCAGGGGAACTCGCTGACCTTCGTGCACTTGCCGAGACCCTTCTGGGACACCAGCACCACACTTTCGGCGTCCTTGGCCAGCTGCATGGCGATAACCCGGTCGTCATCCGCAAGGTTGATACCGATGACGCCCATGGTGGCCCGGCCGGTGGTGCGCACATCCCGCTCATGGAAGCGGGCGCACTGACCGTTCTTCGTAAACAGCAGGATATCGTCGTCGTTGTCCGTCAGTTTCACCTCGATCAGCTTGTCTTCGCTGCGCAGGTTGATGGCGGTTAAGCCGGTCTTGCGGATATTTTCGTATTCGGACAGCGGCGTCTTCTTTACGATACCGTTCCGGGTGGCCATAAACAGGTACAGATCCTCGGAATATTCCCGGATGGGGATCATGGCCGTAATCTTTTCCTCCGGCATCAGCGGAAGGATGTTTACGATGGCCGTTCCCCGGGCGGTACGGGAGGCTTCCGGAATCTCGTAGGCCTTGATGCGGTATACACGGCCCTGATTGGTAAAGAACATCAGGTAATTGTGGGACGAGGTCATCAGCAGTTCCACGATGTAATCCTCGTCGATGGTATCCATGCCCTTGATACCCTTACCGCCGCGATGCTGAGCCTTGAAGTTGTCGGCGTTCATACGCTTGATATAGCCTAACTTCGTAAAGGTCACCACCGTATTGGTCTCGGGAATCAGATCGTCCATGGAGAACTCTTCGTCGTCGAAACCGATCTGGGTGCGGCGGTCGTCGCTGTATTTGTCTGCCGTCTCCTGCAGTTCTTCCTTGATGACCGTCAGCAGCTTGTTCTTGTCGCCTAAGATTTCGCGATAGTAGGCGATCTTTTCCATCAGTTCCTTGTGCTCCGCTTCCAGCTTTTCCCGTTCCAAACCGGTCAGGGCGCGCAGACGCATATCCACGATGGCCTGGGCCTGAACGTCGGACAGTCCGAAGCGCTCCATCAGGCGGGTCTTGGCAAGAGCCACGGTTTCGGAACCGCGGATGATTTTGATGACTTCGTCGATGTTGTCTAAAGCGATGATCAATCCCTGTAAAATGTGATCGCGCTCCAACGCTTTGTTTAAATCATACTGGGTGCGGCGGGTAACCACGTCCTCCTGATGACGCAGGTAATGCACCAGCATGTCTTTTAAGTTCATCACCTTCGGCTCGTTGTTCACCAGAGCCAGCATGATGACACCGTAGGTATCCTGCAGCTGAGTGTGCTTGTAGAGCTGGTTTAACATGACGTTGGGATTGATATCCCGGCGCAGTTCCACCACCACCCGCATGCCTTCACGGGAGGATTCATCCCGGATGGCCGTAATGCCGTCCAGACGCTTTTCCTTCACCAGATCGCCGATCTTCTCGCACAGACGGGCCTTGTTCACGCCGTAGGGGATCTCGGTTACCACGATGCGATGCTTGCCGTTGTCCATGGGCTCGATGTCCGTCACGGCACGAACCTTCAGCTTGCCGCGGCCGGTACGATAGGCTTCTTCGATGCCGCGACGGCCTAAAATCACGCCGCCGGTGGGGAAATCCGGTCCCTTGATCACTTCCATGATCTCTTCCAGATCCGTATCCCGACCCTCATTTACGTGATTGTCGATGATGCGCACCACTCCGTCCACCACTTCCCGCAGGTTGTGGGGCGGAATGTTGGTGGCCATACCCACGGCGATACCGGTGGTACCGTTCACCAGCAGGTTGGGGAACCGGGCCGGAAGCACCGAAGGCTCCCGCTCCGTCTCATCAAAGTTGGGGACGAAATCCACGGTGTCCTTATTGATATCCGCTAAGAGCGCCATGGAAATCCTGGACAGACGGGCTTCGGTATATCGCATGGCCGCCGCGCCGTCGCCGTCCACGGAACCGAAGTTGCCATGGCCGTCCACTAAGGGATAACGGGTGGACCAGTCCTGGGCCATATTTACCAGAGCACCGTAAATCGAGCTGTCGCCGTGGGGATGATATTTACCCATGGTATCGCCCACGATACGTGCGCATTTACGGTGCGGCTTATCGGGACCGTTGTTCAGCTCGATCATGGAAAACAGCACCCGCCGCTGCACCGGCTTTAAGCCGTCTCTTACATCCGGCAGCGCACGGGCCGCGATAACGCTCATGGCGTAGTCGATGTAAGAGGTTTCCATGGTCTCTTTCAGATCCACCTCCTGGATCTGGTCGGAAATATCAAAAATTTTGTCGTCCATGCAATGCTCCTAGTTTAAGGCTGTTTTGCGGATCAGCGAACAAACTCAAAACGCTTCGCGTTTTTCGTTGTGTTCGGCCAGAGCCGCTTCGCGTCTTGGCCACACAGTGAAAACTCTTCGAAACGATCATAAATGATCGTTTCGTGACTTTTCACTGTGTGCTGATCCTTTTTAAAATCAAATGTCTAGGTTCTTAACATATTTCGCGTTTTCTTCGATGAATACCCGCCGGGGTTCCACCTGATCGCCCATCAGTGTGGAGAAAACCAGGTCGATTTCGGAGGCATCTTCGTCGTTGATCTGCACCCGCTTTAAAATCCGGTTTTCGGGATCCATGGTGGTCTCCCACAGCTGATCTGCATCCATCTCGCCCAGACCTTTGTACCGCTGGATCTTGTTGTTCTGATCCCGGCCGATTTCCGTGACGATTTTGTTCAGCTCCTCGTCGCTGTAGGCATACCACACCTTTTTGTTTTTCTCGATCTTGTACAGCGGAGGCGTGGCCAGATACACATAGCCCTGGCGGATCAGCTCCGGCATAAAGCGATACAGGAAGGTGAGCATCAGGGTGGCGATATGAGCGCCATCCACATCCGCATCGGTCATGATGATGATCTTGTGATAACGCAGTTTCGTGATATCGAAATCCTCGTGGATACCGGTACCGAAAGCCGTAATCATGGCCCGGATTTCCGCGTTGTCAAACACCCGCTCTTCCCGGGCTTTTTCCACGTTTAGGATCTTTCCGCGCAGAGGCAGGATGGCCTGGGTGGCACGGCTTCGGGCCGTCTTTGCGGAACCGCCGGCGGAATCACCCTCAACGATGAAGATTTCGCACTCCGCCGGATCCTTGGAAGAACAGTCGGCCAGTTTGCCCGGCAGTCCGCCGCCCTCTAAGGGGCTCTTGCGACGGGTGGCTTCTCTGGCCTTTCTGGCCGCTTCTCTGGCGCGCTGGGCTAAGGTGGCTTTTTCACAGATCAGCTTGCCCACCGCCGGATGCTGCTCCAAAAACCACATCAGCTGTTCGCTGACGATGGCATCCACAGCGCCGCGGGCCTCGGAATTGCCCAGTTTCTGCTTGGTCTGGCCTTCAAACTGGGGATCCTCGATCTTTATGCTGACGATGGAGGTTAAACCTTCTCGGATATCCTCGCCGGAAAGGGCCGGATCGTTATCCTTTAAAATCTTCTGATCCCGGGCATAGGCGTTAAACGTCCGGGTCAGGGCGTTGCGGAAACCGGTCATATGGGTGCCGCCTTCCGGCGTCACAATGTTATTGACGAAGGTGTAGCAGGCGTCGTTATAGCCATCGTTGTGCTGCATGGCCACTTCCACGTACACGTTGTCCTTCATGCCTTCGCAGTAAATCACGTCCTCATACAGCGCGGCGTTGCCCTGATTTAAGTAGGTGACAAACTCCTTGATACCGCCCTCGTAGTGGAACACGTTCTCGCGGACCGGATCTTCCCGCAGATCCCGCAGGGTGATATGCAGATCCTTGGTCAGGAACGCAGTCTCCCGCAGACGGGTCTTTAAGGTCTTGTAATCGTACTCCGTAACTTCAAAAATCAGAGGATCCGGCAGGAAGGTTACCTTTGTACCTGTTTCAGAAGGATCGCAGACGCCGATTTCCTTTAAGGGATACATGGTGTTTCCACGCTCATAGCGCTGCTTATACACTTTGCCTTCCCGGCGGATTTCCACTTCCAGCCACACGGACAGCGCATTTACAACGGAAGCGCCCACGCCGTGCAGACCACCGGAAACCTTGTATCCTCCACCGCCGAACTTGCCGCCGGCGTGCAGGATCGTAAAGACCACTTCCACCGCCGGAATGCCCGCCTTGTGGTTGATGCCCGTGGGAATACCGCGGCCGTCGTCGGTAACGGTGACGGAATTATCCGGATTCACCTCCACCACGATGTGCTTACAGAAACCGGCTAAGGCTTCATCCACGGCGTTATCCACGATCTCATACACCAGATGATGCAGACCGCGCTCCGAGGTGGAGCCGATGTACATACCCGGACGCTTACGCACCGCTTCCAAGCCTTCCAAAATCTGGATCTGGTCTGCGCCATATTCCTGGTTGTCAAAAATATCGTCTTTCAGTTCCTGACTCATGAAGTCTCCTTACAACACTGTTTTCTGTTTCTTTAAAAAGCCGGTCAGAATGAATGGTATTTTAACCGGCGTTTTTCACTTTTTATTCGAGATCAGAAATGATCTCTTTTAAGACTCATATAGTTCTATCGTTCCCTCTTCCACATGATACATGCGGTCGATGGAAAACTGGTTTTTCACAAACTCATCCAGACCGGTGCAGGTGATAATGGTCTGAGTGTCCCGGATGCTGGAAAGCAAAAACCTCTGCCGGTCCGAATCCAGCTCGGAAAGCACATCGTCCAGAAGAAGCACCGGCTTTTCGCCCCGTGCTTTTTCAACAATGGCAATTTCGGAAAGTTTCAGCGACAGGGCGCAGGTTCGCTGCTGCCCCTGAGATCCGTACTGCCGGATGTCGATGCCATTGGCCGTAAAACGGATATCATCCCGGTGCGGCCCGCAGGAAGTCTGTCCTAAGCGGATATCCTTATCCCGGGCGGCAAAAAGCGCATCCGCAAAGAACACATCTTCCGTATTCGGTTCGTAACTGACGCTGATTTCTTCCGTCCCGCCGGTCAGATTCCGATGCAGATCCTCCACGGTATCGCGGATTTCCTGCAGAAACTGCCGCCGACGGCGGATCACTCTTGACCCGTACTGCACCAGCTGAGCATCCCAGACATCCAAGGTATCCGCTTTTTTCGGATCCTCGTAGATCTCCTTTAAAAGCTTGCTGCGCTGGTCCAGCACCCTCTGATACTTACTCAGATCAGACAGATAAATCCGGTCCAGCTGGCAAAGCTCGGCGTCCATAAACCGCCGGCGCTCGGCAGGACCATTTTTGATGATAGAAAGATCTTCCGGTGAAAACAGAACAACACTGGCTATGCCAAACAGTTCCGTAGCCCGGCGAATGGGAACGCCGTTTATGGCAATTCCCTTACTCTTATTTTTGCGAAAATGCATGTCGATACGGGATTCCATCCCGTCCCGGACGACGATCATCCGAAGATGCGCCTCATCTTCACCAAAACGGATCAGATCCCGATCCTTCGACGTGCGCGGCGACTTGGAGGTAGCGCCAACATAAACGGCTTCCAGCAGATTGGTTTTCCCCTGGGCGTTTTTGCCGTAAAGAACGGTGGTACCATCCTCCGGCTCCAGGCGGACAGCCCGATAATTGCGGAAATTCTGAAGTTCAATGCTTTTTATTTTCATAAGTGATGTATACCCAAACAGAGCCATATCAAATGTCCCTGACGGGCATTTTTCCTGCTTGAAAAACCGTTACGGCACAATCTTCACCGTCTCGCCGTTGTAGGAAAATTCATCTCCCACCACAAGTTTCCGTCCCCGGCGGGTATCAACCTCGCCGTTCACGGACACCTCGCCATCCTGAATCACAAACTTCGCGTCCACGCCGCTGCCCACAAGACCAGCCTTCTTCAAAGCCTGGCCAAGTTTAATAAAAGATTCGCCTTCGCGAAGAGATATTTCCATAAAACCAACTTTCTTACATTTGTTGCAACGGCGCTTCGGTTGAATGTGTTTTTGGCGGGACGCTCTCGCTCCGAGCCTCGCAGCAGCGGACGCTAAGGCTCCCGCTAACGCGGATCGCCAAGCGCCGGCGCTGATTCACACTTAAAAACTAAACAATAATGTTTACCGGCAGAATCAGATACAGATAGCTTCCTTCCGCATCCTTAATCACACACGGTGCTTTCTGATTCACATAGTAAATATCCACCTGTTCGTCATCGATGGCTCTTAAGGCATCCATGAAGAACTTGGGATTGAATCCGATGGTCAGATCGCCGCCTTCTTTTTCGATGGCCAGATCTTCATCTAAGGCACCCAAAGCCGAGCGGATGGAAATCCGCATGCTGCCTTCAGAGATCTGCATGATGATGGGCTTTTTCTCCCCTTCTTTGACGAACAGGGTGGAACGGTCGATACAGTCTAACAGGTCACGCTTCGATACCGAAACTTTTGTGGAAAAGTCGGCGGAAATCATCTGATCTACCTTGAAATATTCGCCGTCAATCAGTCGGGATACCACCACGGTATTTTCGAATTCGAAGATGATTTCGTTTTTGGAGAAGAAGATGGATACCATGTCTTCCGCGCCGCCGCTTAAGATCTTCGTGATTTCATTTAAGACCTTACCGGGCACGATGACGCTGGTTTCTTCGTAACGTTCTTTTAAATCCACCTGGCGGATGGAAATGCGATGGCCGTCAAGGGAGGTCACCTTCAGAGCCGAATCCCGCACCAGGAAGTGCTCGCCGGTCATCATCCGGTTGTTGTCGTTGTCCGCCGTGGAGAAGATGGTCTGTCGGATCACATCCTTTAAGGCCAGTTCGGAAATCACCACCGGATCAAACATCCGGTTGGCCGGAAGGAAGTTGAAGTCGTCGGCGTTCTGGCCGGCAATGTCAAAGATGGCCTTTCCGCAGCGGATGTTGGTCACCAGATTGTCGCCGCAGCTGATGGTCACGTCCAGATCCGGCAGTTTGCGCACCATGTCGCCAAACAGACGGGCATTTAAACCTATCACACCCGGCTCTAAAATCTCACCGTCGATGGTGGTTTCAATGGCAAGTTCGGTGTCGCTGGCCATCAGGCGGATGTCACCGGCTGTGGCATCTAAGATGATGCACTCTAGAATCGGCATCGTGGTACGGGTCGGAACCGCCTTGGAAACGGTAAATACAGCTTTGACCAGGTCGCTCTTGGAGCAGACGATTTTCATTGCGGATACCCCTTTCTTTTATGATCTTCGATTATGATAACGTTTTTCTGTATTTGTAAGATTGAACACTTTTCCTTTAAACTCACGTAGATATCCACACGAAACCTTCATTTCGGATTCTCCGGGGATTCGCGCAGCGCGTTTTGCTCTCTTATGAAAGATTTATACGTATTCTTAATAGGGCCTGTTTACATGTTCATAACGTTGCAAAAGCCCGTAAAACCGTCAATTTAAAGTGGTTTCATCCGTGGAAATCCCTGCGGATTTTCTGAGGATGCTTCGGGGATAGATGTGGATGAAATGCCTTCTTTAAAATCATCCCATCATCACTCATCAGCCCGGAAGAATCTTTTTCGTGATGATATCCACTTGTGCACGTAATTCCGCGTCGGTATCGTACTCTTCCGCGATCTTCTTGTGTCCGTGAATGATCGTGGAATGATCACGGCCGCCCAGCAGGGAACCGATGGCGTCTAAGGGCGAATCGGTCAGGTTTTTGCACAGATACATGGCGATCTGCCGCGGCCGGGAAATGGACGAGGTGCGGTTTTTTGAGATCATCTGATCCACAGAGATCTGGAAATGATCCGCCACCATCTCGATGATCAGCTGAGGCGTCACGGCCCGGGGCTGGTCGGGGGAGATGATATTCTCCAGTTCCTTTTCGGCGATTTCCATGGTAATGGGCACCTGCTGCAGCTTGGAATAGGCGATCAGCTTATTTAAGGCGCCCTCCAGCTCCCGGATGTTGGAGCGGATGTTATCTGCTATATAATGAAGAATCTCGTCATCCAGGTGGAAGCTTTCGGTTTCCAGCTTGCGCCGCAGGATGGCCATACGGGTTTCGTAGTCCGGCGAGCCGATGTCGGCCATCAGGCCCCACTCAAAGCGGGACTGGATGCGGGCTTCCAAGGTCTCCATGGCCTTGGGCGGCTTATCGGAGGTGAGGATGATCTGCTTCTTCTGGCTGTGCAGCGAGTTAAAGGTGTGGAAAAACTCTTCCTGCGTACTTTCCTTGCCGATGATAAACTGGATATCGTCGATCATCAGCACGTCCACCGTGCGGTATTTCTCGCGGAACTTCGTCATGGCGGAAGAATTGTTCACGCTGCGGATGGATTCGATCACTTCGTTGACAAATTCTTCCGAGGTGACGTACAGCACCTTCTTTTTCGGATTCTGCTTAAAGATGAAGTTGCCGATGGCATGCATCAGGTGGGTTTTGCCCAGTCCCGGACCGCCGTAAATGTACAGTGGATTAAAGGCGTCTCCCGGGGATTCGGCCACGGCAAGAGAAGCCGTCTGGGCAAAGCGGTTGTCCTTGCCGACGACGAAGGTATCGAAGGTATAGCGGGAATTTAAGTGGGTTTCCTGATAGGCCTTCATATCAGCATCGCTGTCCCGGGACTCTGCCACCGGACGGATATCCTCAGCCGTCAGAGAAACCGCGTCTTTCGGCAGGATGAAACGAAGATCGTATTCTTCGCCTGTCAGCTCCGCAATAGTCACGCGAAGGGGCAGTTCGAATTTCTTCGTTATATAATTCAGCGTCATCTGGTCTGAATCGGAGGGAAACAGGATATAAAGCACCTGATCCTTCACCGCGTACACTTCCAGCGGAGCCAGCCAGGTGTTGAAAGAAATATCCAGTACGTTATATTCTCTCTTTACGGTCTGAAGAATATCATCCCATTTGGAAAGCAGCTGATCCATAAAAACCTCTGTATTTAAATAGGAAGAAAAAGAAAAAGCGCTACTAACATTTACAGATGCGTCGCTGCGGAAAATTCCGTTTACAGACGCTCGACCTGCCCTTAAAATATGAAAAAAGGGCAAAAACATACAAGAAACATTGTATCGCAAATGGCCTTTTTTCGCAATAAAAACCGCCGTTTTTTGGATTTTTACTCCTCTGTTCATAAAGCGTTGAAAAAACGCCTGAAAACGCGTCAAAAGGCCCAGTTTTAGCGGGTGTATATCTGTTCATAATATGTGAACTTATCCACAGAGTTATCCACATAAAATATTACAGAGTTTTCCTTGACTTTTTTTATTTTCTTCTCTATAGTTGTTATGTTCTGTCGGATTTTCAAGGAGGTGGATAGCGATGAAGATGACATTTCAGCCGAAGAAAAGACAGCGCGCCCGCGTTCACGGTTTTCGTGCCCGCATGAGTACCGCCGGCGGCCGTAAGGTTCTCGCCGCTCGTCGTGCTAAGGGCCGCAAGCAGCTTTCTGCGTAATAATGTGATTCAGTAGCCAAAATTGCTGATTCGCGCTGTTTTGGACAATTTGCAATTTGAATCATAATGTTATGAAGGCCACGATTTGTCGTGGCCTTCATGCGCAACAGAAGTATCGATGAAGAATCCGGACTCGATTCCAAAAAATTCAGATTTTCGCCGCGTGTACCGCGCCAGGCATTCCCATGCTTCGTCCCATCTGGTGCTTTATGCACTGACCAACGGGAAAGACAAGGTGCGCATCGGCGTTTCCGTCAGCAAAAAGGTGGGCAACAGCGTGGTTCGCCATCGCTTAAAGCGCCAGCTGCGGGAAATCTTTCGCCTGACCCAGTCACAGATCAAACCGGGATACGATCTGGTGGTGGTGGTACGGGAAGGCAGCGAAGGCACACCCTATGACGATTTACAAGAAGAAGTCATGCGGCTGCTGTTCAGACACCATTTACTTTTAAAAGGTGAAGAAGCGGAATGATCAAACGGTTTCTTTTATTTCTGATTCGTCTGTACCGCAGGTATCTGTCGCCGTTAAAGACGGTGCACTGTCCCTACACGCCGACCTGTTCGGCCTACGGGATGGAAGCCATAGAAAAGCATGGCGCTTTAAAAGGAAGCCTGCTGGCCGCGTGGCGGATACTGCGCTGCAATCCCTTCTCTCATGGAGGGTATGATCCGGTGCCGGATCAGTTTCCGAAAATCCGGATCCATGGAAAAAAGTAGATTTTATAAGTTTCTAAACTAAATCACGTATTCTCTTCGGATTTTTATCCGTCTTCCATCTGCCGGCATTCGCCCGGCGGTCGCCTGAAGCGGCGTCACGCTTCTTCGTGAAACCCTGTTTTAAAAATAACAGTAATGATACTGTTATTGTAATTTCATCATCGACAGAACAGAAATCATTGTTTTCCGGAAGGAAAGCATGTGTATAAGCCGCGGATATTTATGTTCGATTTATAAATATCTGATTCCGGCGTTTTGAAATGCGTCATGTATTTTAAGTTACAACCACAACAGCAAAAGGAGTATCTATGTTTGTCGTTTTGACACAGTATCAGGGCCAGATCTTAGGTCCCATCGCCAAGCTGCTGGGCTGGGTTATGAACTGGGTTTACAATCTGATGTACACCTTATTCGGTACACAGAACGTGGCCCTGTCCATCATCGTCTTTACCGTGCTCTTCTACATGCTGATGATGCCGCTGACTTACATGCAGCAGAAAACATCCGCATTACAGCGCCGCATCAAGCCGGAGCTGGACGCCATCCAGAAAAAGTACAAGGGACGCCGCGACCAGGACTCCATGATGGCTCAGCAGGAAGAACAGCAACAGCTGTATGACAAGTACGGTATTTCCATGACCGGTACCTGCCTGCAGTCCATCATTCAGATTTTCCCGCTGTTCGCCCTTTACCGCGTGTTCTACAATGTGCCGGCTTATCTGACCAACTTAAAGGGTATCTTCTCGAACCTTGTGACCGGTATCATGGGCACCGAAGGCTACGCCGGAACCATGGAAACCTTAGCGTCCAGTGCCAACTTAGCCGGACAGGCCGTGGACTTTACCACTACGGATACCACGGCCATGGGCAACTACATCGTTGACGTGCTGTACAAGCTGAGCGAAACCGGCTGGGACAGCGCCCGCAGCGCATTCCCGGCTCTGACCGATCTGATCACATCCACTCAGAATGCTCTGGCTAAGGTGAACTACTTCATCGGATTAAACATTTCCGATACGCCCTTTAACCAGATGAAGGCTGCCTGGGCAGATAAGAACTGGCTGATTCTCATTGCCGCTTTAGCGATTCCGCTGTTCAACTATCTGTTCCAGCTGATCACCATCAAGACCATGCCCTCTTCCGGCGGCGATGGACAGATGGAACAGCAGATGAAGACCATGAACACCATGATGCCCCTGATGTCCTTAGTCATTGGCTTCTCGGTTCCCGTAGGTCTGGGTCTGTACTGGGCCATCGGTGCGCTGGTGCGTGCGGTGCAGAACTTCTTCTTAAATCGCCATTTCGATCACATCGATCTGGATTCTCTGATTGAAAAGAACAAAGAAAAAGCCGAAAAGAAGGCAGCCAAGCGGGGTGAGCGTAAGGCCATCTACGCCGCAGCCACGGCCAACACCAAGAACGGTTCTCTTTACTCCCGCGCCGGCATCAGCCAGGAGCAGGCCGAAATCTTAGACCGTGCCCGGGAAGCCCGCGAACGTGCCGCTTCCGGAAGCCTAGCAGCGAAAGCAAATCTGGTGCGCGACTACAACGAAGGCCGCCGCAGCGTGTCAAATAAGGACGAGTAAGAAGGGAGAAAATCATGCAGTATACGAATTTTTCCGGAAAGACGGTGGAAGACGCCATCACAAACGCGTCCATCGCGCTGGGAATCACCAGTGATCAGATTACTTATGAAGTAGTGGAAAAAGGCAGCGCCGGTTTCTTAGGACTGGGCAGCAAGGACGCCGTGATCCGCGTCGCTCTTGGCGAGAAGGAAACTGCTCCGGCTAAGGAAGCTGTAAAGGAAGAAGCCCCTGTGGCAGAAGCCGCTCCGGCTGCAGAAACCGCCGAAGCAGAGGAAGCTCCGGCTGAGGAAGTCGAAGAGGCGCCCGCCGCTGAAGCCGCTCCGGAAAAGAGCAAAAAGGCCGAAAAGACCAACACGCCGGAAGCCATTGACGCTGCAGCGGAAGCCGCCGGTGAGTTCCTTGCGGACATGTTCGCCGCCATGAACATGGACGTCACCATCGACTGCGAATACGATGAGGAAGAAAATTCCATGAACATCGATCTTTCCGGTCCTCAGATGGGCGTGATCATCGGCAAGCGCGGACAGACCTTAGATGCCGTTCAGTATCTGACCAGCTTAGTGGCGAACCGCCGCCTGGACGGCTATGTGCGCGTCAAAGTGGACACCGAAAACTATCGTCAGCGCCGGGAAGAAACCTTAGAAAACCTTGCCCGCAACATGGCAGCCAAGGCCAAGCGCACCGGTCGTTCCGTGGACTTAGAGCCCATGAACCCCTACGAGCGCCGCATCATCCACACGGCACTGCAGGCGGACAGCGCAGTGGAAACCCACAGCGAAGGCGAAGAGCCCTACCGCTACGTAGTCATCACCTTAAAATAATTGTGAAAAGGGACGGGGGCTGGCTCTCGTCCCTTTCGCATAGTAAAGGCAGGAGATTATGGCAGATACCATTGCTGCAATATCCACCGCTGCTGCCGGCGCCGGTATCGGAATCATCCGTGTCAGCGGACCGGAAGCTGTTGCGGTCTGTGACGGGCTGTTTGTCGGTTCCGTCTCTCTTTGCGACATTCCTGCCAACAGTTTTCGCTATGGCAGGATCAAGGATGACGGCCGCATTTTAGACGAGGCCATCATCCTGGTTTTTCACGCGCCTCATTCCTACACCGGTGAAGACGTGGTGGAGATTCAGTGCCATGGCGGCATGCTGGTTTTACAGCGGATCTTAGAAGCCCTTTTCAAAAAAGGCATTCGTCCGGCGGATCCGGGAGAATTCTCCAAGCGGGCCTTTTTAAACGGCCGCATGGATCTGTCCCAGGCCGAAGCGGTCATGGATGTCATCCGTTCCCAGAACGACCGGATGCTTTCCAACGCGCAGCAGCAGCTGTCCGGCCTGTGGGGCGACGAGCTGCGGCGCATTCGACAGGAAATGCTTTTGGACCGCGCCTATGTGGAAGCATCCTTAGACGATCCGGAGCATTTTGATCTGGACGACTTTCTGCCCGCCTTCCACAGCCGCTGTGAAGGATGGATGCAGTGGCTCACGGAAAAGATCAAAAGTGCAGATGACGGACAGCGCATGCGGGAAGGTATCTATACCGCCATCATCGGCCGTCCAAATGTGGGCAAGTCTTCCTTATTAAATGTACTTGCCGGCCGGGAGCGGGCCATCGTGACGGAGATCGCCGGAACCACCCGGGATCTGATTGAGGAAACGGTGAATGTGGGGGATGTCACCCTTCGTCTGGTGGACACCGCCGGACTGCGGGATGCCGAAGATCTGGTGGAACAGATCGGCGTGGAGCGCAGCCGAAAGACCATGAAGGAAGCCCAGCTGCTGTTGTTTCTGGTAGATGCATCTTCCGTTCTTTCCGACGAAGAACAGCAGATGCTCTCCGAGGCGGATCCCAATCGCACCATTGTGGTGCGAAACAAGCAGGATCTGGATTCGGTGATATCGGAAGCGGATCTGGCTGCCCATTTTTCCGGAGAGATTTTATCCATCTCCGCTTCCACCGGTGAAGGACTGGCAGAACTTCGGAATACCATTCGAAATAAAGCCTACTCCTCTTTTGCCCTTTCCGAAAATGATTACGTGGTCACCAACCCCCGGCATCTGGCCGCTTTGGTCTCTGCGAAAAACAGCCTGAAGATGGTGACGGAGGGCATCGATGCCGGCATGCCGGAAGACGTGCTGATGATTGATCTGACGGATGCCTACACGGCCCTTGGCCGGATTCTCGGCGAGGCGATTGAGGAAGAACTGGCTAATACCATCTTTGCAAATTTCTGTGTGGGAAAATAGAATGGCTTTCTGGATGATAAGGTATCTGAATCATCTTAAGATGACAGCCTGTGGTTTTTCCGTAATTCTCAGTGAAAAGATAGAACGGTTTTATGAACGAAAATACGCTGAAATTTCAATATGACGTCGTTGTGGTAGGCGCGGGTCACGCGGGCTGTGAAGCTGCGCTGGCTGCCGCGCGCCTTGGCATGGAAACCATTATCTTCACCGTGAGCATGGACAGCGTGGCCATGATGCCCTGCAATCCCAACATCGGCGGTACGTCCAAGGGACATCTGGTTCGGGAGATCGACGCCTTAGGCGGACAGATGGGTATCAACATCGACAAAACCTTTCTCCAGTCCCGGATGTTAAACGCGTCCAAAGGACCGGCGGTTCATTCTCTTCGGGCCCAGGCGGATAAGGCCATGTACTCTCTGGCCATGCGGAAGACCCTGCAGGAGACGGAACATCTGACCCTGCGTCAGGCGGAAGTGACTGCGCTGCTGACGGAGGAGGAAAGTAAGACTCCGGCGGAAGGGGACAGCACAGAAAGTCCTAAGAAACAGAGAATCATTGGTGTACAGACCACGTCCGGGGCTGTGTATTATGCCCGTGCGGTTATCCTTTGTACCGGTACCTATCTGCGCGCCCGCTGCCTGTATGGGGATGTCATCGAGTACACCGGACCCAACGGACTGAAGGCGGCCAATTCCCTGACGGCGTCTCTGGAAGAAACCGGCATACAGACGGTGCGTTTTAAAACCGGAACGCCCGCCCGTATTGACCGGCGCACCATCGACTTTTCCAAGATGACGGAGCAGAAAGGCGACGAGCGCATCGTCCCCTTCTCTTTCACCACAGACCCCGATTCCATTCAGAAGGAGCAGGTGTCCTGCTATCTGACTTACACCAACGAGGAGACCCATCGCATCCTGCGGGACAATCTGCATCGCTCTCCTCTTTACGCCGGCGTCATCGAAGGCACCGGTCCCCGCTACTGCCCTTCCATCGAGGATAAGGTGGTGCGGTTTGCCGACAAGGATCGGCATCAGCTGTTTGTGGAACCGGAAGGCGCCTACACCAACGAGATGTATATTTCCGGCGCCAGCAGTTCCATGCCCGAGGATGTGCAGGAAGCTTTTTATCACACCATCGCCGGACTGGAAAATGCGAAAATCGTGCGCAACGCCTATGCCATCGAGTACGACTGCATTCCCGCCAGCCAGCTGAAACCGTCTCTGGAATTTAAGAACATTCACGGTCTGTTTGCAGCCGGTCAGTTCAACGGAAGCAGCGGATATGAAGAAGCCGCCGCTCAGGGTCTGATGGCCGGCATCAATGCCGCCCGGCTGCTGACCGAAAAGGAGCCGGTGGTGCTGACCCGGTCCCAGGCATATATCGGCGTGCTGATCGACGATCTTGTCACCAAGGAAAGTCACGAACCCTACCGGATGATGACGGCCCGGGCGGAATATCGTCTTCTGCTTCGCCAGGACAATGCGGATCTTCGCCTGACGCCCATCGGTCATGAGATCGGACTTATTTCGGATGAGCGCTATCGTCATGTCTGCGAAAAGCAGGAACAGATCGAAAGCGAGCTTGCCCGGTTAAAGACCGTATATGTGGGTCCGAATCCGGAGGTTCTGTCTTTACTGGAAGAACACGAATCCACACCCATCGGCGGAGGTACTTCTCTGGTGGAGCTGATCCGCCGGCCGGAGCTGTCTTATGAAGCCACTTCGGTGATTGATCCGGAACGGCCTGCCGTTTCTATGGAAGTGGCGGAACAGATCAACATCCAGATCAAGTATGAGGGCTACATCCAGCGGCAGGAAAAACAGGTGGCCGAGTTCATGCGCATTGAAAAGAAAAAACTGTGGCCCGACCTTCCTTATGAGAGCATCGCCGGACTGCGGCTGGAAGCCCGACAGAAACTGGCGGCAATGAAGCCGGAAAATATCGGACAGGCATCCCGCATCAGCGGCGTGTCGCCGGCGGATATCTCCGTGCTGCTGGTGTGGCTGGAAAGTCACGCAGGGGAGAAGGAGAATCAGGCATAACATCTGGTTTAAGGGTCAGTAATTATAATAATATTATAATTAATTTGATATTTCTTTTGTTCATTCCGGATCTGATCTATTTTTTTGGAGAAATTTAGATATATGAATAATGCGACTGCCGACAACCGCAAGGAGTTTCTGCATCAGCAGATGGAGTCCTATCATCTGAGTGAAGAACAGGAAGGACAGCTGCTCTCCTACTATGATCTGCTTGTTGAAGCCAATGAGCATATGAACCTGACTGCGATTACGGAATTCGCTGAGGTTATCGATAAGCACTTCATCGACAGCTTCACTCTGCAGAAAGTGTTTTCCTTTATGGATCACTTCTCTTCTGCCAATGATGGATTGACCATGATCGATGTGGGAACCGGAGCTGGAATCCCCGGCATTCCGTTAAAGATCATGTATCCCAACTGGAACGTTATCCTGGCGGACTCTCTGCAGAAACGAACAAACTTCCTTCAGCAGACAACGGATGCGCTGCAGCTGACCGGAGTTACAGCCGTACATGGACGCGCAGAAGATCTGGGAAGACAGGCCGGATATCGAGATCATTACGATCTGTGTGTTGCCCGGGCCGTATCACGGATGAGCGTACTCGCCGAACTGTGTCTGCCGTTTGTTCGAGTTGGTGGATACTTCGTAGCATTTAAAGGAGCGGATATACAACAGGAACTGGAAGAAGCCAAGACAGCAATCTTCCTTCTTGGAGGAAAGATACGGCATATAGAAACCTTTACTCTCACGGGAAATGATGGCGAGGAGTATGGCCGGTCACTGGTCGTCATTGAAAAGATGCAGGCCACACCCAAGAAGTATCCGCGCAAAGCAGGAACACCTGCAAAGGACCCGTTGCACGCATAGACTATCCCTTATAATCGGATATGGTATTTTCAGAAATGTTTCACGTGAAACATATATCTGCGAAGTAATACGCGGATGTTTCACGTGAAACATTTTCTTTTGGAATTATTTCCTCAGATTTAATAATTGGTATATAGTATAGGTTTTTCAAGTGTGAGAATCAGCGCCGTCGACAGCTGATATGCCACCGCGGACGGGCGCAACGCCTCGGAGAAGCTAACTCCCAACTGCGACTAGCCCGCTCAGGAGAGCCTTCGCGGGCAGTCTCCGTAGGGAGTGGATCTTTCCTCGGCTAAAAGCGCGCCCCAGATTGTCCGCTTGCGGCACATCAGCTGCCTTCCGGCGCACCGGTATCACGCTCGAAATACGCCGCCGGCCGGGTCAGCAGCTTTTCGTTTCCGTATCTGAAACATGCAGTATTTGCGGCATTTGGACCGGCCCGACTCCCGGCCAGGTGCGGCAAGCCGGCAGGCGGAAACGAGTTTTTCTGCGAATAGCCGAATCACTTAGGTCGTCGCGAGTCGGCGGGCGAGATCGAGCACGCAGCGCAGGTCGGTAACGTATATTTCTTGTTCAGATTTCTCCGAGCAGACGCGCGCAGAGCCGCCCATAGACGACGAAGCGAGGACCTTATGTGAAACTCGGCAGCTGAGCAGAAAAACCCGTTTCTGCCGCCGGCGTACTCATCTGAAAAACTTATAGTTTTTTCAAGGCTATTTTGATATTGACAGAAAGGTGTGCATTAAAATGATTAAAGCGTTTAAAATGAAACTGTTTCCGGGCATGGAAGAGGAATATGAGCGCCGTCACAACATGCTCTGGCCGGAAATGAAGGACAGCATTCACGCCCACGGCGGACGGAATTATTCCATCTTCCTGGATAAGGAGACGCTGACCCTGTTCGGAACCATCGAAATCGACAGCGAAGAAGAGTGGGCAAAGCAGGCGGATGAGCCCATCAACCGCAAGTGGTGGGATTTCATGGCGGATATCATGGAGACCAATGCGGACAACAGCCCGGTGGCCATTGACCTGCATCCGGTGTTCCATCTGGACTGAGCACATCGCATCTGTATTTACAGGGATTGACTCGATTACATGAATCGAGTCAATCCCTTTTTTGCGCGTAGCAATGAGCCATGCGCGGACGAGAAGAAAACAGCGAAGCAAACTTGTTTGCATGAGCTGTTTTCTTGAGGACGCATACGGCGAATGCCGCGACAACGAGCGAATGGAACGTTCGCGAGTTTGTCGAGCATGGCTCAAGGGATACTTATCGGATAGGAAAGCCAGATCTTGACTATCCGATCTTTGCCGTGTTAAAATAAAAAATAAATGCAATATGAGATCCTGCTCTTGCCCCTGTGTTTTTGCTTTGCTTAAGGAGGGAGAACGACATGAGTGAGAAAAAACAGAATGCCCTTGCTATTCTTCTTGTTCTGCTTGCAGTCGCGGCGGTGATATTTGGGTTCGGCCGATACTTTAAATATAATTCGGAAACCGGTTATTACCTGCGTCAATTCAGACGGCGTACGGGAATGGATATTACGGCGGATCAGATTGTTTTCAAATATTCGGAACATGCCTGGGACGGCGGCTATACGGCGATGATCATTTCCGGCAGCGACGATATGCGCCAGACCGTATCCCAACGATGGCTGCCGCTGCCTATGAAAGCGGAGCGTCTGGCACTTTTTTTAGACGATAGCGGCAGCTGGGAGAAGTATTTCTCCGAAGATTTTGACGGAGACAGTTTTTTCCCGGATATCGAGGAAGGAGCGTATCTGCTTCAGGTGTACGGGGAGGCATACGGGCTCGATCATAATCCGCAGATTCAGCTCAAATCGATTGAAGACATATGGTATTATACAGATGACTACACCCTTGCCATGATGGATTACGAAACAAACAAAATCTATCTTTGGGCGAATAATGACGAGATTCAGACACCGCCGGATTATAAATTCGGTTATATGACCGATACAGATACGGAATGAAAACGTTTTAGCGGAAGGTTATGTTTCATGTATATACACGCGTGCCGGCGAATGGCATCTTTTCTTCTTGCGGAAAGCGGTTCCTTTCTGCTATAATTGCGTGGATATAAAGCAATCATCAGATGCGGAGGCAATTCGCGGCCGCACAGCACAAAGGAGAATAAGATGAAGCATGTGAAAACCTTAAATACCCGCAGACTTCAGCAGACCGTGAAAAAGGGCGGATGCGGCGAGTGCCAGACCTCCTGCCAGTCTGCCTGCAAGACTTCCTGCACCGTGGGAAACCAGAGCTGCGAGTCTGTGAAATAACAGGCGCTGCGTGTCTGTGATCACTTGCTGGAATAACGTGCAAAATCAGGGGCAGATATATGCTGTAAATGGGGAGTAAGGAGAGAGTGCAAACTCTGTCCTTACTTTTCGTGTTGTCACAGGAGATTATTTTGATACATCGTTTTGTTAACAATGGCTATCACATCATTTTAGATGTGAACAGCGGCGCGATTCATGTGACGGATCCGGAAATGTACGATGCCATCGGCGTCTACGAAGGATTGCTGGATGCGGCGGGTGTCTCGGCGGCAGCTGTTTCGGAAGCGGTTAATGCGGAGGCGGACGCTTCGAAAGCGGATCTTGCCGGGGTAGGTGTCTTGGAAGCAGCTGCGAAGGCGGACGACGGGAAGAAGGCGGACCCGGGTACGGAAACAGCGGTTTCGAAGGATGCTTTCCGGAGCGCTCTTGCCGAAACGGTACCCTCCATCCCGGAAGGAGAGCGGGATGAGTATTATGAGGAAATCCGTTCCCTCATCAATGACGGGGCGCTGTTTACCCCCGATACCGGCTACGACGACGTGATCGCCCGCATGCCTCACAGCAAGGTGGTGAAGGCCCTTTGCTTAAATGTGGCCCATGACTGCAACCTGGCCTGCCGCTACTGTTTTGCGGATGAGGGTGAATACCACGGCAAGCGGGAACTGATGTCCGCAGAGACCGGAAAAAAGGCCCTGGATTTTCTGATTGCCAATTCCGGCGCCCGCAGGAATCTGGAAGTGGACTTCTTCGGCGGCGAACCGCTGATGAACTGGAAGGTGGTCAAGGAGCTGGTGGCCTATGGCCGCGAACAGGAAAAAATCCACGACAAGAACTTCCGCTTTACCCTGACCACCAACGGCATGCTGTTAAATGACGAGGTCATGGAATTCGCCAACCGGGAAATGGACAATGTGGTCTTAAGTTTAGACGGCCGGAAGGAAGTCAACGACCGCATGCGTCCGGTGCACGGCAGCCACGGTACCGTGGGAAGCTACGACATCATCGTTCCCAAGGAACTGGCCATGGCTAAAAGCCGGCAGGGCAAAAAATATTATGTCCGGGGCACCTATACCCACGAGAATCCCGATTTCTGCGCGGATGTACTTCATATGCGTGACCTGGGCTTTGACCAGATCTCGGTGGAGCCCGTGGTAGCACCTCCCGAAGAGCCATACGCTTTAAAGGAAGAAGATCTGCCGGTGCTTTTCGAAGAGTACGATAAGCTGGCGGCGGAAATGGCCCGGCGCATGGGTACGGAGGAGGATTTCACCTTCTTCCATTTCATGATTGACTTAGAGGGCGGCCCCTGTGTGGCCAAGCGTCTGTCAGGCTGCGGTTCTGGAACGGAATATCTTTCCATCACCCCCAACGGCGACATTTATCCCTGCCACCAGTTTGTGGGCAAGCCGGAATTCGTCATGGGAAATGTAAATGAAGGCGTGACGAGAGACGATCTGCGCATGGAATTTGCTTCCTGCAACGTGTATGCCAAGCCGGAGTGCCGCAAATGCTTTGCCCGGTTCTACTGCAACGGCGGCTGCGCGGCCAACGCGTACAACGAAAGCGGATCGATTTTAGGCAATTATGCCATCGGCTGCGCACTGCAGAAAAAGCGGGTGGAATGCGCCATCATGCTGCAGGCGGTAAAGGCTGAAAGAGAAGAGATCGGCGCGTAAAGAAGACGTGCTTTTGGATCTTATGCAGATCATCCGGCGTAGATAACAGATTTCGCTTTTGATCTGCAGTTGTTTTTGGTTTTTTGATTGTTACAGGAAATGAGGTAGACAGCAATGAAGAACATGAAAAAGGGAGGCGCCATCGCATGCCTGGCGGTATTCGCAGCGCTTTTGGTTCTGCTGGGCTGGTACTCGGCGACGGTGATCACAGGCACCATCGGTGGTACGGATGACGGCCTGAAGCTGGGCTTAGACCTGGCCGGCGGTGTTTCCATCACCTATGAAGCCGTCGGCGACACGCCCACCCACGAGCAGATGGAAGATACGATCTATAAGCTTCAGCAGCGTATCGAAAATGATCTGGGCGAAGAAACCGCCACGACAGAAGCCAGTGTTTACCAGGTGGGCGACGACCGCATCACCGTGGAAATCCCCGGCGTATCCGATGCCAACGCTCTGCTGGAAGAATTGGGTACCCCCGGCACCATCTACTTCATTGCTCAGACGGATGCCGACGGAAATGCCAACTACACCAACACCGGCTATGGCTTCATGCTCAACTACCCCATTGAAACCCTGATCGAGAACGGATCCGTGGTTCTCACCGGTATGGACGTGGAAAGCGCTGCGGCCGGCTACAACACCAACCGCACCACAGGCGCTCAGGAACCTGTGGTTTCCCTGATCATGAACCGGGAAGGCACCACGAAGTTCGCCGAGGCGACCCAGAAGGCCTTTGACGCCGGCGAATCCATCGGTATCTACTACGACGGTGAGTTCATCAGCGTACCCCGGGTCAATGCAGCCATTACCGACGGCCAGGCCATCATCGAAGGCATGACCGACTACGCCGAGGCTTCTAGCCTTGCTTCCTACATCCGTATCGGCGGTCTGGATATCGAACTGGCCGAACTGCAGTCGGAAGTGGTGGGCGCTCAGCTGGGCAGCGACGCTTTAGCCACCGCCCTTTTAGCGGCAGGCATCGGACTGCTTCTGATCATCCTGTTTATGATCTTTGTGTATCGTGTTCCGGGTGTGGCAGCTTCTCTGGCCTTAGTGATGTACACGGCCATCATCCTTGGCATCCTTTCCGCTTTTGACATCACCTTAACCCTGCCCGGTATCGCCGGTATCATTCTTTCCATCGGTATGGCTGTAGATGCCAACGCCATCATCTTTGCCCGTATCCGTGAAGAGATGGCTGCCGGAAAGAGCATCCGCAATGCTGTGGACACCGGTTTCTCCAAGGCCATGTCCGCCATCTTAGACGGTAACATCACCACCCTGATCGCCGCTGCCGTTTTAGGTGTTATCGGTACCGGTACCGTCAAGGGCTTTGCCGTAACCCTGGCCATCGGTGTCATCCTGTCCATGTTTACGGCACTGATTGTCACCCGCCTTCTGATCAATGCCCTGATGGCCTTAGGCTTCCGCAAGGAGAGCCACTTCGGCAAGGGCCGGGTGTTTAAGAAGATCGACATCATCGGCAAAAAGCGCACCTTCGTGGGCCTTTCCCTGGTGATCATCGCCGCCGGCCTTATCGGCCTGATCGGCTTTGGCATCGGCACCGGCAAGCCCTTAAACTACAGCCTGGAATTTTCCGGCGGTACAGCTACCACCGTAGACTTCGGCAAAGACTTCACCCTGTCCGAGCTGGAAAGCGACGTCCAGCCCTACTTTGAACAGGTGACCGGCGACAAGGACATCCAGATCCAGACCGTGCAGAACAGCACCCAGGTCATCTTCAAGACCCGCACCTTGTCCGTGGACGAGCGCTTAGAGCTGGAAGGCCTGCTGGAAGAAAACTTCCAGATCGAAAACGAAGCCATTTCCCAGCAGAACATTTCCTCCACCATCGGCAGCGAGATGCGTCGTTCTTCTCTGATCGCCGTTGTGGTGGCAGCCATCTTCATGCTGCTGTACATCTGGTTCCGCTTTAAGGACATCCGCTTCGCGTCTTCCGCCATTGCGGCCTTAATTCACGATGTGCTGGTGGTGCTGACCCTGTACGCCTTAGCCCGTATCTCCGTGGGCAGCGCCTTCATCGCCTGCATGCTTACCGTTATCGGTTACTCCGTCAACGATACCATCGTTATCTTTGACCGTATCCGTGAAAACGCCAAGGCCATGACTTCGAAGACGGATCAAGACCTGGCCGAGCTGGTCAACACCAGTGTCAACCAGAGCATGGGCCGAACCTTAAGCACCTCCATCACCACGGCTGTTATGGTTCTGATGCTTCTGGTCTTCGGCGTCAGCTCCATCCGCCAGTTCGCACTGCCGCTTCTTGTGGGCGTGCTGTGCGGCACCTATTCCTCCGTCTTCATCGCACCCAGCCTCTGGCATCTGCTGCGCACGAAGTTCCGGAAGGAAGCATGAGACAAAAGTGACAGGCACTTTTGACTCACTGTCGAGGGATGACAAAAGGGACAGGCACTTCTGCCATCTGATCTGCGCGATACGTAAATCTCGCGCCGCTGGCGCCTGATGAGTCAAAGGGGACGGTCCCTTCTGACTCATTGCTATAAGCTATAAGAAGGAAAGTAGAATTACGAAAGGAAACAACATATGTACACACTGGACGATATCCGTTTGGTCGACCCCGAAATCGCTTCCGTCCTCTGCGATGAGTATGCCCGTCAGAGCAGCCACATTGAGCTGATTGCCTCTGAGAACTGGGTCAGCCCCGCTGTCATGTCTACCATGGGCAGTATTCTGACCAACAAGTATGCGGAAGGTTACCCGGGCAAGCGCTACTACGGCGGCTGCGAGGTGGTGGATCAGGCCGAGAACCTGGCCATCGAGCGCGCGAAGAAGCTGTTCGGCGCTGAGTATGTAAACGTACAGCCCCACTCCGGTGCCCAGGCCAACATGGCCGTGGAATTCGCCGTGCTTACCCCCGGCGACACGGTGATGGGCATGAACTTAGACCACGGCGGACACTTAAGCCATGGTTCACCGGTGAACTATTCCGGTAAGTATTTCAATATCGTCCCCTACGGTGTCAATGACGACGGCTTCATCGATTACGACGAAGTGGAGCGCATCGCCAAAGAATGCCGTCCGAAGATGATCATCTGCGGCGCTTCTGCCTACGCCCGTGCCATTGATTTCAAGCGTTTTGCTGAAATCGCCCACAGTGTGGACGCCGTGCTGATGGCAGACATCGCCCACATCGCCGGCCTTGTGGCCACCGGCCTGCATCAGAGCCCGGTGCCCTACGCCGACATTGTCACCACCACCACCCACAAAACCCTTCGGGGACCTCGCGGCGGCATGATCATGTCCACCGCCGAAGCCAACGAGCGCTTCAACTTCAACAAGGCCATTTTCCCGGGTATCCAGGGCGGCCCGCTGATGCACGTGATCGCGGCGAAGGCTGTGTGCTTTGCCGAGGCCATGACTCCCGAGTACAAGACCTACATGCAGGCTGTCGCGGATAACGCCAAGGCCCTTTGCGCCGGACTGCAGGCCCGGGGCGTGAAGATCGTTTCCGGCGGTACCGACAATCACCTGATGCTGGTGGATCTGACGCCCTACGATCTGACCGGAAAGAACGTAGAGAAGCTTCTTGACGCGGCCCACATCACCGCCAACAAGAACACCATCCCCAACGATCCCAAGAGTCCCTTCGTGACCAGCGGTATCCGTTTAGGTACCCCGGCTGCCACCAGCCGCGGCTTAAATGCGGCGGACTTCGACCAGGTGGCCGAAGCCATTGCCACCGTGATCAAAGAGGGTGAGGCCGGCGTGCCCAAGGCCCGCGCCATCGTCGATGCGCTGACCGCCAAGTATCCGCTGGGCGGCGCGTTCTAATTCACGTCATTATTTGTAATACGTATGTTTCGCAGCCAGAGTCATTTTAGTCGTGGCGGCTTTACTCGAGCCGGCCATGATGACTTTTGACTCTGGCTGCATCTTTCAGGACAGATCATCATGGTATACAACAATATTCTTGAAGCAATCGGACAGACACCCCTGATCCGTCTGCAGCGCATGCCCGAAGAGGGCAGCGCCCAGATCCTTGTGAAAATGGAAGCCTTAAACGTGGGCGGATCCATCAAAACCCGCACCGCGCTGAACATGATCGAAGCGGCGGAAAAAGAAGGCCTCATCGGCCCGGACACCGTCATTGTGGAACCCACCAGCGGAAACCAGGGCATCGGCCTGGCCTTGGTGGGGGCGGTGAAGGGATACAAAACCATCATTATCATGCCGGATTCGGTCAGCGAAGAGCGCCGCAAACTGGTGCGCCACTATGGAGCTGATGTCATGCTGATTCACGACGCCGGCGACATCGGCAAGTGCATCGACGAATGCCTGCAGACGGCTCTTCGCATGCAGGAGAAGGATCCCCGGGTGTTTGTGCCGCAGCAGTTTGCCAATCCCAATAACACCCAGGCCCACAAAAAGCACACGGCGCTGGAAATCCTTTCCCAGGTGGAAGGCCCGATCCACGGCTTCTGCAGCGGCATCGGAACCGGCGGTACGCTGACCGGTATCGGCGAGATCTTAAAAGGTGTGAATCCGGACATGGAAATCTGGGCGGTGGAGCCGGAACACGCGGCGATTTTAGCCGGCGGAACCATCGGCACCCATCTGCAGATGGGCATCGGCGACGGCATCATCCCGGATATCTTAAACCAGGAGATTTACGACGAGATCTATGTGGTCTCGGACAGCGAGGCCATTGAAACATCCAAACGCCTGGCCCGGGAAGAAGGGCTGCTGTGCGGCATTTCCAGCGGCACAAACGTGGCAGCTGCCCTGAAGCTGGCTAAGAAACTGGGCCCCGGAAAGACGGTGGTCACGGTGCTGCCGGACACGGGAGAACGGTATTTCTCCACATCTCTGTTTTCGGAGTAACAAAAGTAAAATAGCTCCCTTCCGCTTCCGCGGGTATCAGACCGCAGGGAAACGGAGGGGAGCTTTTTTACCATCCGATGGTTTACCGGTGCTGCTTCCGGTATGCGCTGGGCGTGACGCCGTACTGCTTCTTAAAGGCTTTTCCAAAATAATTCTGATTGTCAAATCCGCATTGTTCAGCGATCCGTTGCATATCCAGATTCGTCTCCACCAGATAGTCTGCTGCCTTCTGCAGACGAAGTTCATTCACGATCATAGAAAGAGGCCGCCCCATGATCCTTACGATCAGTCGGGAGAGATATGCCTTGTTGTAATTGAACAGCTCCGCCAGGGATGCCAGAGTTACATGCGTGTAATTATTCTGAATATATTGTACAAGAAGAATGTGCTCCTCGCTGATCATCAGATGTTCCTTGGGATAACGGTGAAGCTCGTGCCGGAATTCCCGGAAGGAGGTATCTAAAAACAGGGTGATCCAGCTCATGGCTATACTGTAGGAGTAGCACTGCTGGTTGTGGGCTTCACAGGCGGCGGCGCGGAGGTATTCGTGATATACGGAATCATTGGATGTGTGAATCAGAAGGAACCGGTCAGCTTCCTTGGAGAAGAGCATGTGCTGAAGATAACGGGAAACCAGATCTCCGTCTTGACTGATCTGTATGAGGATGGACTCAAAGGCATCCGGAGAGATCACCATGTTCAGAAGAAAACTCTCCGGGCCGGATGAATCCATGGAATGAGGGATGCCGGGCGCAATGATACACACGTCCCCCGCGGCAAGGGGGTGGGTGTGCCCCGCGACGGATATCTGGCCGCCGCCTTTCATGACAACGGTGATCTCAAAATGAGAATGGGTATGCGGTTCGCTGTTGGATGCGTTAAAGTACAGGTGCTTGTGTATCCGGATATACTTGCTGAAGGGAAGATTGCGGGTCTGCAGATCACGCCAGCTTTCATTGTTCGGTGTCTGTTTGAAATCTCCGACAGAGAAACTGGCATGGTCAAAAAGAGCATAAAAGGTTTCATCGTCCGGGACGCGGTCCTGGAGTGGAAAAGGCGAATTCTGCGAGTTGTAAAAATCCGCCGTTTTTCCCAGAACCTTTCCGGCGGCAGCAGGCAGTGTCTGATAGCGTCCTGTTTTCCGGTAATAGGATGCCAGTTCCTCCTGAATGACATGCAGTTCCACATATTCCATGGAAAATCCTCCTTTGCAGCATATCATATACAGATCCCTTCGTGATGTCAATATTTTACCAATTTCAGGTCAATCAGCAGTCTGTCCCCATGTCCGGACCCGTGAAATAATAAGATCATCCAATCACTCCCTGAGAGTATAAAGAAGAAAAGAAAGGAAAAAAACATGAAAAAGAAACTTCTGGCACTGTTATGTGCAGCAACCCTCGCTTTTTCTCTCGCGGCCTGCGGCGGCACGGATGAGAGCGGCAACACTTCAAAGTCTGCGGAAAACGCCGGTGAGGGAACGGTTCAGACGGAAACCGAAACCGAGACGGCTGATGCAGCGGAAACAGAGGTTGCGGAAGTTTATCCGGCGGGAGATCCGGTGCTGATCGGCGTGGAGCTTTACAATCCGACGGAATCCGAAACCATTGCCATGCAGGAATACTTTGGATATCTCGAGGAAAACATGAATGTAAAGTTTAAGTATTCCGAAGCCATCAGCAATGCGGACGACGAATTCAACTTCATCGATGACTGCGCCATTGCCGGCTGCAAAGGTTTTATTGCCCGTTATAACGTCAGCGGCATCGAGCAGGTCAATAAAGTGATGGAATACGGCATGTACTACTGGGGCATGGCGGAGAATCCGGAAGTATACGAAGCGGTAAAGAACGAAGAACTATACGTTGGCAGTGTCCATACCGGAAATGATGACTACAACCGGGGCAAGGCTCTTGCCCAGTGGGTCATTGACGAGGGCTTTACCAAAGTGGTTTATGCCAGCGGCGGCGCGGATTTCGGCGTAGAAATGTTTGTAAACCGTCAGGCCGGCTTTAAGGACGGCCTGGAAGGCCAGGATGTGGAGGTTATCACCGTTTCCGGTTTCCCGGGAGACCAGTTCTATGCAGCCCAGAACTCAGCCCTCAGCGAAGACGGTCTGCAGGCGGTATGCGCTTCTTTCAACGGTGTGAATTTCTGGGCCCAGCCCATTGACACTGCGGGCTTAAAGGATACGGTCAAACTGGCAACCATCGGGTCCGTAAACCAGGAATGCATTGACGCCTTTTCCTCCGGTGCGCTTTCCTTCTTAAGCTCAGATGACTACCAGAGATACGGTCTGGCTGTCGGCGCCCTCTGCAACGCCATTGACGGAAACGGTGATGCCCTCCGGGAGGACGGAGCCGCCATTAACGAAACCATTAAGACCTGGACCATGACCACGGCGGAAGAGGCCCAGAAATATGTTGATATCTTAAGCGGAGAGAAGGTTTTTGATGCACAGGAGATCATGAGTATCTGCAAGACAGTGAATCCCGACGCTAGCATCGAGACCCTGCGGGCACTGATTGAATCTGCGTCCTCCGAAGCTCTGCTGGGAGAGTAATACAGAGGCGGGATGATGCAAACATAAGGCGCGCCGCGGCAGAAAGCAGAAATACTGCCAAAGCCGCGGCGCATTTTAACGGACAAACAACAGTTGAAGGGAGACGTGCATGGAACGGGAAGTGCTCTTTGAAGCCAGAAATATCTGCAAAAATTTTGGCTCCACCAAGGCGCTGAAAAATGTCAGCCTCACGGTTTACCGTGGCGAGATCCGCGGCCTGATCGGAGAAAACGGATCCGGAAAATCTACCATTACATCCATTGCGGCCGGTATGCAGCCTGCAACCAGCGGAGAGATGTTTTTTAAGGGACAGCCGCACAAGCCCGGTTCAGTGCTGGAAGGAGCAGCTGCAGGATTTGGCATGATCGTGCAGGAAATGGGCACCGTTGCAGGCATTACGGTGGCGCAGAATATTTTTCTGGGCAAGGAGGATCGGTTTAAAAAACACGGATTCATCGATCGCAAAGCCATGAACGCCGCGGCAAAGGAAGCCCTTTGCGCTATTGGATTTACGGACTGCAACCCCCAGACATTGATGAGCCGCCTGGACTTTCAGGACCGGAAGCTGGTGGAAGTGGCAAAGACCATGAGCGACCATCCGGACGTTCTGGTGGTTGACGAAACAACGACAGCGCTTTCCCAGAAAGGAAGGGCCATCATTTATGACCTGATGCAGCGCATGAAAAAAGAAAACAAGGCGGTGCTCTTTATTTCCCATGATCTGGAAGAAACCATGACCCACTGCGATTCGCTGACGGTGCTGCGGGACGGGGATCTGATCGCTACCCTTGATAAAGCGGAATTTGACGAGAAGCTGGTGAAAAAATACATGGTGGGCCGGGAAATCGGCGAGCACTATTACCGCGAAGACAATGAGTGCAGCTATGAGGATGATGTGGTGATCCGGGTGGATCAGATGACCCCCGGCCGCGGACTGACACAGAATGTCAGTTTTGAGCTGCACAAGGGAGAGATCCTGGGAATCGGCGGCCTGTCCCACTGCGGCATGCACGAACTGGGCAGGGCAGTATTTGGCGCAGAGCCCATCGTTACCGGCAGCGTAACCTTTGTTCCCACGGGCACGGTCATCGACAATCCTCGTACGGCCATCGGCTGCGGCATGGGATACGTGTCTAAAAACCGGGACACCGAGGCCCTGGTTTTGAATGCCAGCATCCGGGACAACATCGTCGGGGCCGGCTTCGACCAGGTGGAAAAGGGACCGGTGATTACGCCGTCTGCGGAAAAGGCATACGTGGCAAAGCAGGTGGACGCGTTAAGCATCAAGTGCGCCGGCATTGACCAGCAGGTGAAATTCCTTTCCGGCGGCAACAAGCAGAAGGTGGTTTTCAGCAAATGGACCGGGCGTCATTCAGACATTCTCATTTTAGACTGCCCGACCCGGGGTGTAGACATCGGTGTAAAAGCAGCCATGTACCAGCTGATGGAAGACATGAAGGCCAGGGGTCAGTCGATCCTGATGATCTCCGAAGAACTGACAGAGCTGATCGGCATGTGTGACCGGCTTCTGGTAATGAAGGACGGCGCCGTGGCGGCAGAACTGCGCCGCGGGGAGAATTTTAACGAAAACGCTGTCATCGAATACATGATCTGATAGGGAGGGGCATATGAATAAGACAATTCTGAAAGATAAAGTGGCCGGTTTTGCGCCTCTTCTTGGCCTGCTGATCGTGATAACGGTCTTTGCCATTCTTACCGGCGGACGATCCATAAGCACGGCAAACATGCGGATCGTGGCAAACCAGGCATTCGTGACGGCCATCGCCGCCATCGGAGCGGTTTTCATTTTCTCCTGCAAGGCCATCGATATGTCGCTGTCCGGGACGATCTGCCTTTGCTCCATCGCCGCGGCTCTGGCCGGGCTTCGTACCCAGTCCATGGCAGTTATGGTGCTGACCATCTTTGGCGTTGCCCTGGTCATTTCCCTGTTTAAGGGTGTGGCAGCGGCCTATCTGACGCTGCCGGTATTTATCGTAACCATTATCTTCGGCAATTTCCTTTCCGCCATCGCCCTGGTTCTGATGGGCAGTCAGACCACGCTGCAGATGGGAAGCCTGATACATGTTTCCAATGCCACACGGGCCGGCGTGATCATCCTGCTTCTGTTTTTCCTCGGGGCAGCATTCCTGTTTAATTACACACGGATCGGAAAATCCAACAAGCTGGTGGGCGGCAATCCCGTGGCAGCGGATCAGTCTGGCATCAGCAGCAAAAAAAGCATTATTATTTCCTTCCTGATCTGCGGATTCGGTGCGGCGTTAGCAGCGCTGGTAACCATTCTGCGAACGAAGACGGTTACCTCTTCCACCGGCGCCGGAATCGGCCAGGACATTCTTGTGGCCGTGGTTTTAGGCGGAATGCCCCTTTCCGGCGGTCCGCGGAGTAAAATCAGCGCCGGTCTCATCGGTGCCTTTACCATCACGGTGTTAAACAACGGATTAAGCATCTGCGGTGTCAGCAACGACATGATTCAGATCGTGCGCGGCGTCGTATTCCTGACGGTGGTGTTCATCACATCCATGGGATACCGTACGAAACTGCTCCCCAGATAAGGTCCGTCATGGAGTAAAAGTCCGGGCAGGGGAGGACGTAAAACGAAAAAAGGAAGGATGGTTAGCAAAATGAAATCGATTTTAAAAACCGCCGGCATCATGATTGTGATCCCGCTGGCAGCCTATGCGGTATTCTTTCTCCTTTGCCTTAGCCGGGGTATATCCGGCTTTGGCTTAGGAAACGATACCTCTGTAATACTGACCAACACGGTTTATTCCGGCCTGATCGCTCTTGCGGTGTCCTACAACCTGACCAGCGGCCGGTTTGACTTCAGCGTAGGCGCGACCCTTTTGGTGTCCACGGCCCTGGGATCTTCCATTGCCCTTCGAATCGGCGGAGGACCGGTGGTCATGCTTCTGCTTTGCCTGGTATTCGGCGCCATTTTCGGCGGAATCGGCGGTCTGGCTTACGTTACGTTAAAACTGCCGCCCATGGTTGTATCCCTTGGCGTTGCCATGATTTATGAAGCTATCTGCTTCATGGCCACCGGCGGATCCGGCGTTTCCCTGATCGGTAAGAGCAACCTGCTGATCTGGGCCCGCCAGCCCTTTGTATTCCTGCTGTTAATCGGGATCGTTGCTGTCCTGTATATCCTTTTAAACCGTACAAAGTTCGGCTATCACTGCAACGCTCTCCGCTCGGATCAGGAGATCGCGGTGAACATGGGTATCAATGAGATTTCCAATACCCTGATCTGCTACGTGATTGCCGGGGTGTGTCTGGCGGCTGCCGGAGTGGTCAACATGAGCGTCATCGGCACGGTGTCTCCGGAACTGGGATTAGGCAGCGTTTCCTATATCCAGAACGCATTCATGCCCATGTTCATCGGAAACCTGCTGGGACGCTACTTTGACCGGAACACCGGTGTGGTAATCGGCGCATTAACGCAGTCCATCATCTTTGCGGGCATTGGAAAGCTGGGTATCCCCAGCGCCTGGCAGAGCGTGATCACTTCACTGATTGTTCTTTGCTTCTTCGCTTATTCTTATAACTCTTATAAAATTGTGGAATTTGAGATGTTCCGCAAGAAAAAAGCCAAGGCGATGGAAGCTCTTGCAGGGGCAGAAAAAACTGCGGTCTGATTTTCTGAATGGAACCTGCGGACGGAAAGGAATATAACATGAGAGCCATTATGGTCATGTACGACTCACTGAACCGGAATTTCCTGCCAAATTACGGCAGCGGTGAACACAGACTGCCGAATTTTGAACGCCTGGGACGGGAGTGCGTAACATTTGACAACAATTATGCGGGCAGTCTTCCATGTATGCCGGCCCGGCGGGAACTGCACACCGGCCGGTACAATTTCCTTCACCGGGAGTGGGGGCCGCTGGAGCCCTACGATGACTCCATGCCGGAACTGTTAAAGCAGGCGGGAATATACACCCATCTGATTTCCGATCACTGTCATTACTGGGAGGACGGCGGAGCCACCTATCATGGCCGGTATTCCTCCTGGCAGAACGTGCGGGGACAGGAAGGGGATGCATGGATACCCCGTCCCGGCGCCGAAGATCACGATCAGTACCTTCATCCCGCCGTTCCCGGAACGCCCCCGGCAAAGAAACGTCTGCAGAACAGCATTAACAGCGCTTATATCCGACAGCGGGGAGAATTTCCCCAGGAAGAAACCTTCCGGTACGGGCTGGATTTTCTGGAGCACAATCATGGACAGGACAACTGGTTTCTGCAGATCGAAACCTTTGACCCCCACGAACCCTTTCTGGTGCCCGACCGGCTGGACCGCGAGTTTTCGGAGCCGAATGACAAGCCCTACAACTGGCCGTCCTACGGTCCCGCCTTCGACAGCGAGGAGCTGGTGCGGGGCATCCGAAATAAATATCTGGGCCTGCTGGCTCTCTGCGACGAGTGCCTGGGGCGGGTGCTGGATCTGATGGACCGCTACGACATGTGGAAAGACACCATGCTGATTGTCAACACGGATCACGGGTTCCTTCTGGGGGAGCGGCAATGGTGGGGTAAGAACATCATGCCGCTGTACAATGAACTGGTGCGTACCCCTCTGTTTGTCTGGGATCCCCGCAGCGGGAAAAAAGACGCCCGCCGCGAAGCCCTGGTGCAGACCATTGACCTGGCTCCCACACTGCTGGATTTCTTCGGGGTGGATATTCCGAAGGATATGCAGGGAAAGCCTCTGAAGGAGACGATTGCCTTTGACCGTCCGGTGCGGGAATACGCCCTTTTTGGAAATTTTGGCGCCCATATCAACATTACGGACGGACAGTGGGTATACATGCGGGCACCGAAGGACTGTGAAAACGCTCCCTTAAACTGCTATACCCAGGTGCCCATGAATCTTCGGGGGCGGATGGAACCGGCGCTTTTGGCAAAGGCTGCGCTGGAGCCGCCCATGTCCTTTACAAAGGGAACCCCGCTGATGAAATTCCCGGTGCGGGATTATTTCAATACGGTGAGCCCAAAATACCGGTTTGGAAACAAACTGTATCATCTGGCAGAAGATCAGAAAACCCAAATATATACAGAAAATGATACAGAGGAGCTGCGGCTGCTTTCTGCCATGCGCCGGCTGATGCTGGAAAGCGATGCTCCGAAGGAGCAGTTTGAGCGGGTGGGGATATCCGCAGATCATGACATGACGGCGGAAGAGCTTTCTGCAGAAAAGACAGCCCGGGCACAGAAACTGGTGCCGGCGGGATGCGAGGAACTGGTCTGGAACGAGAATGCCTTCTGGAAATATGAAGCCATGGGGCGGATCCTTCCGGAAAAGGATGCCGGCCGGCTGGCGGACTGCCTTAATGAAACGGCGAAGAGGGCCGGCACCCGGGATGTCACGGATGACGTACTTAAGGCAGTGATGGCTCAGATGTTCTCAAGGGAAGAATATCCGGCTGCATGGGTCCAGGTTATGAAGGACGGAAAAATCGAGTAAAGCAAATGAAAAAAGCGGACACATGTGTGCCCGCTTTTTCGTGCGATCATCGTGATGATATTTACTGTCCGTTCATTTTGGCTCTCTTCCGCAGCAGCGGATCTAAGATGCGCTTTCGGATGCGCAGGCTTTCCGGCGTGACCTCTAAGAGCTCATCCGTATCAATGAAGTCAATGGCCTGCTCCAAAGACAGAATCCGCGGCGGCGTTAAGGTCAGCGCTTCGTCGGCGGAAGAGGAGCGGGTGTTGGTCAGATGCTTTTTCTTGCAGACGTTCAGTTCAATGTCTTCCGCGCGGGAGGCCTGGCCGATCACCATGCCGGCGTACACGCGGGTGCCCGGTCCGATGAACAGGGCGCCTCGATCCTGGGCGGAGAACAGACCGTAGGCCACGGGTTCGCCGGTTTCAAAGGCGATGAGAGAACCCAGCTTGCGGTAGGCAATGTCGCCGCAGTAGGGGGCGTAGCCCTCAAAGCTGGTGTTTAAGATGCCGTTTCCCCGGGTGTCCGTCATGAAGTCGCCCCGGTAGCCGATGAGGCCGCGGGAGGGAATCAGAAACTCGATGCGAGTGTAGTTGCCCACGATGGGCATCATGTTCTGCATCTCGCCCTTGCGCTGGGACAGCTTTTCGATGACGACGCCGGTGTATTCGTCCGGCACGTCCACCCAGGCCCGTTCCATGGGCTCTAAGCGCTTGCCGTTTTCATCGGTCTTGTACAGCACCTCGGCCTTGCTGACAGCGAATTCATAGCCTTCCCGGCGCATGGTTTCAATGAGCACGGACAGATGCAGCTCGCCGCGGCCGGACACCTTAAAGCAGTCCGGGGAATCCGTTTCTTCCACACGCAGGGACACGTCGGTGTTCAGTTCTCTAAACAGACGGTCGCGGATGTGGCGGGACGTGACATAGGTGCCTTCCTGTCCGGCGAAGGGACTGTCGTTCACCACGAAGTTCATGGCGATGGTGGGCTCGGAAATCTTCTGGAAGGGGATGGCCTTGGGTTCTTCCGCAATGCCGCAGATGGTATCACCGATGTGGATGTCGGAAATGCCGGAGATGGCGATGATGGAGCCGATGCCCGCTTCCTTTACTTCTACTCGCTGCAGACCGTCAAACTCGTACAGCTTGCTGATCTTTACGTTCACCTTTTTGTCCGGATCGTGGTGGTTTACCAGAACCACGTTCTGATTCACGCTGATTTTGCCGTTGTCCACCTTGCCGATACCGATGCGGCCCACGTATTCGTTGTAGTCGATGGTGGAGATCAGCACCTGCAGGTTGGCATCCGGATCGCCGGTGGGGGCGGGGATGCTTTCCACGATGGTGTCAAACAAGGGCATCATATCCGTGCCCGGGGTGTCCATATCCTTGGATGCCCAGCCTTCCTTGGCGGAAGCGAAGACAAAGGGGGCGTCTAACTGGGTGTCGGAAGCTTCCAGGTCGATGAGAAGCTCCAACACCTCGTCCACCACTTCGGCGGGACGGGCTTCCGGACGGTCTACCTTGTTGACGCAGCAGACCATGGGAAGATCCAGTTCCAGGGCCTTCTTTAAGACGAAGCGGGTCTGGGGCATAACGCCTTCAAAGGCATCCACCACCAGGATGACGCCGTCCACCATCTTTAAGACGCGCTCCACTTCGCCGCCGAAATCCGCATGGCCGGGGGTGTCTACGATGTTGATCTTGATGCCGCGGTAGAAGACGGCGGTGTTTTTGGAAAGGATGGTAATGCCGCGCTCCCGCTCTAAGTCGTTGGAGTCCATGACCCGCTCCTGCACGGCCTGGTTGTCCCGGAAAACGCCGCTCTGCTTTAACAGCTCGTCCACTAAGGTGGTTTTGCCGTGGTCAACGTGAGCGATGATGGCAATGTTTCGGATACTGTTTCTGGATGTCTGCATAGAAACCTCGATGTAAATGCTTCCAACGGATGAAAATGCTTCCAACGGATGAAAATGATTCAAACACGGAAAGCCTTTTTCCGCCGCCTCTTTAGATTGACGCAAAACCGGTTTTCGGCGTCTGAAGAGTCAATGGGATAGTGCATGTGAAAGTGCACAAAAACACAGCGAATATCATAACACAATTCACAAAAAAATCGAGAAGAAAGATCACTGAAAAATCAGTGCTTCGACGGCGTTTCTTTATGAATCATTTTCCGGTAGGCGGAAGGGGTCATGCCCTTTTCCTTCGCGAAAACCCGGGCAAACCAGTTGGGATCCGGAATGCCGCTTTGAGCACCGATTTCCTGGATGGACAGGGCCGTGGTGTTCAAAAGGAAAATGGCGTGATCGATACGGCTGCTGTTAATGAAGGAAACCACGGTGGTTCCCGTTTCTTTTTTAAATAGGGTGGCCAGATAGCTTTTGTTCACGGAAAGCGCATCGGAAAGCTTCGCCAGTGACAGGTCCTCATCCGTCAGATTCTGCCGGATCAGCGTGATGGCTTTTCCGATGACAGGAGAGTATTCGGCCATGGTGCGGGTCTGCACCAGGCGGCTGTAACGGCGGATCATTTCCCGGGACAGCTGGCGGGCTTCCTCCTCGGTGCGTACGCTCTCGATTTTCACGGCAAACCGCCGGGAAAGGTCGTCCAGGTCCACAGGGTGCACGCTGCCTCGCTGGGCGCCCTTGCGGCAGAGGGTGTTTAGGGTGAACATCCCGTTTTTGCGGCTGCGAAGAGGCGTCTGGGCCCGGTCCTCCAGGGCGCTGAACACTTTATCCCCAAAAGCATGCAGGGCACCTTCCTCGTCCCCACGGCCAATGGCATCCAGCATCTGTTCTTCCAGGTCATAGCGCCGTTCTAAAAGGTGCAGGGTGTTCTGATTGGGATCCGATCCGGAAGACCGATAGGTGCTGTTCTCTGCCCGGACCTGGGATTTGCGGCGAAGAACAAACTGGCCGCGGCCGAAGATGACGTCACCCAGACTCTCCATAAACTGCTCGATGATCAGATCCTCCTCAAACAGCGGAATCGTGGAATACCAGGCCGACAGAAAACTCACCTGGGAAAGGGGAATGGACAGGGTTTCGCACAGATCCTGGATGGAGGAGACGCTCTGGCGCTGGGTCAGCCAGGGACCGGCGACGAAAAGGAAGGCTGCCCCGCTTCTCTCACCGGCTGCCCCGACGGCTGCTTCCCCCGGCAGCAGAAACGCCAGGTACTGACAGCGGTAGGTATCGGTGAAAAAGAGAATCTGGTGGGTGTCTTCCGACAGCAGGGCATTTTCCCGGAGGGTGTCCAGAAAGAAGGGCACCGGGGAGACGGTCGACCCGGTCAGAGTTTTGCGCAGCCCCAGATCCAGGTCGGACATGGCTTCGTCGGGCGTATCCAAAGGAACCACAGCGCTGTGCAGATTCATCTTCTGAAAGAAATCCTGAGCGAAAGAAATGAATTCCGAAATCATGAAGCCCTCCTTCCAAAGACAGACAATTAAATTCATATGATAAAGTCGCCAAAAGTACTGATTCGCGCGGCTTCGCACTTCGTGCGCCCACCGCGCTCCCACAATTCGGGCTCTCGTGGAGGTTTCCCTCCACTTCGCCCTCATTGTGGGGCACGCTAATAAGTCTCTCCTCCACTGCCACGCAAGCGTGGCGTGGAGTCGGACTTTTGACGTTTGAATCTTCATATTATACCATACGATATTTATAGATCAAGAGAACAGAAAAATTCAGTATGCTTTAAACAAAAATTTGTGATAGAACAATTTTTCGATAATGATTAAAGTAGTATCATCATTCATAGGTAGATATGTGCGAGGACATGTCTGGAAGGGAGAAATCATGGAAAATTCAAAGTATGATGTGGGCAACGGCATTCACCGTGTTCCGTTGTGGCGCATCGGCGGGTTCGCGTTAAACAACACCGCCACCAACCTGTACCTGTTTCTGATGAACTTCATCGCGTTCTACATCAACGGCTGGGTAGGCTTAGGCGTGGTTTTGGCCGGCAGCTTCTCCATGATCATGCGGATCTGGGACGGTGTCACCGATCCCTTCATCGGCTTCGTCGTGGATAAAACCAACGGCAAGTTCGGCAAAAACCGTCCGTTCATGATCATCGGCAACGCCATCCTGTTTCTGGCCAGCTTTCTGATGTTCTTCGTGACGCCGAAACTTCCGGAAGGCATTGTGCGTGTGGTCTTCTTCATTGTGATCAACATGATTTACTACATCGGCTACACCTTCCAGTGCGTGGTCACGAAGTCGGCTCAGAGCTGCCTGACCAACGATCCCAAGCAGCGGCCGCTGTTTACCGTGTTTGACGCCACCTTCAACATGATTCTGTTCACCGGCGGTCAGGTGCTGGTATCCAGCTATCTGGTTCCGAAGCACGGCGGAAACTTCATGGGCGACATCACCCTTTATCATGAGATGTGGGCCATCTTTGCCATCCTTTCCGCCATCTTTACCGCCATCGCGGTCATCTCCATCTGGCCGAAGGACAACAGCAAGTATTTTGGTACCGGCAAGCCCCAGATGGTTACCTTCCGGGATTATTTTGAAGTCATCAAGAACAACCGCGCCATCCAGATGCTGGTGCTTTCCGCTTCTACAGATAAGTTAGGAAGCGCAGCCCGCACCTCCGTGGTTACGGCCATCATGTACGGCGTGGTGGTAGGAAACTATGCCCTGTCCGGCGGCTTCCAGATCTACACCACCATCGGCAACGTGATCTTTATCTTCCTGGGCGTCGGTATCATCGCCACCAAGTTCGGCCAGCGGAAGGCCATGATCATCTCCAGCTGGGTTGCTCTTATTGGCAACATCCTGATGATCCTTCTGTGGACCTTCGGCGATCCGAAGACGCTGGGTATTCCGGGCTATGATGGATTCCAGGGCTTTACATTCTTTACGATTGCACTGTTTATCCTGACGGTGGTGGCCGGCGGTTTCCAGCAGGTTTCTTCCAACATCGTCATTCCCATGACGGCAGACTGCGCCGACTACGAGACCTACCGTTCCGGAAAATACGTGCCGGGCTTAATGGGCACGCTGTTCTCCTTCATCGACAAACTGGTGTCTTCCTTAGCGCCCTTTATCGCCAGCCTGCTGTTTGCCATGATAGGCTTCCGGGATAAGATGCCGGATGTGGATACCCCCTATTCGCCCCAGCTGAAGGCAGTGGGTATCTTCCTGACCTACGGTCTGGTGTCCATCGGTCTGATCTTCAACGTGGTGGCCATGAAGTTCTATCCGCTGACCGCCGAGAAAATGGAAGAGGTTCGCGAGAAGGTGGGCGAGATCAAGGCAGCCTACATGAAGGGCGAAGCCTGACAGAACGGGGAACCGGACGGGTTCCAAATCAGATGAAACATGCGGCCGGCCGCCTTTATAAGGGCAGCCGGCCTTTTCAAAAAGCAGGGCCGAAGGACGGACGAGCGGCTGCTGAATCTTATTAAAGAAGATTTCCGGCTGGTGCTGCAGCCGCAAAATGATATGTGCCGGTGAGCCTGCGAACACGGATCAGGAAAGGAATCTTTCATGGCAGAGGAAAAGAAGAGCGCCTGGGTGCGTCTGGTGGAAAAATACTACGCCTTTAAGGACGCACATACCACATATAACCCGGTGAACCGGAAAACCTACTGCTGGCTGTGCCTGCTGGGGATTTTCGGTGTGCACCATTTCTATGCGAAGCACTGGGTAAAGGGCCTGGTGTACCTGGCCATCTGCTGGACCGGGATCTCTGCTGCCATGAGCCTGATCGACTGGATGGTGGCCGTGCCCAAAGAGCCGGATGAAAACGGTATGATTCTGATTTAAACGCCAAATGACAGGAGGAAAAGAAGATGCTGTATCCCGTATTGACGTCTTCCCGGATGGTTATGGATCTGTCCGGAATCTGGAACTTTTCACTGGGCGGTGAAACGCCTGACGACACGGTGGCCGCGCAGCCTTTATTCTGCCCCATGACCATGCCGGTGCCGGCCTCCTACAATGACTTAAAGGAAGGCATTTCCTTCCGGGATCATTACGGCTGGGTCTATTACCAGCGCACCATTGCCCTGCCGGCCTACGTACACGAAAAGGAGCGGGTGGTGCTTCGCTGCGATGCAGTCACCCACCGGGCAAGAGTGTATGTAAACGGCACGCTGCTTTGCGAGCATCTGGGCGGTTTCCTTCCCTTTGAAATCGAGTTAAACGAGGCGCTTTCGGATGGGGAAAATCTGCTGACCATCGCCGTATCCAACATCATCGACTACACCACCCTGCCCATCGGCGGCAAGGCACCCATGATGGGCGGAGGCGTCGGCGGACCGGTGGGCACGCAGAAAAAGGAGAATTTCCCCAACTTCGACTTTTTCAACTATGCCGGTATCACCCGTCCCGTGCGGATTTACACCACTCCCAAAACTTATATTTCGGATGTGACGGTCACGGCCCAGGTGGCGGAAGAGACCGCGGCGCAAAGCGATGTCACCCTTTGTGTGAAAACCGACGCCGCCGGCCCTAAGGCAGAAAACGCTTCCTGCCGGGTGGAGGTCTTCGACGCCAAGAGAAACAAGGTGGCAGAGGGCAGCGGTACAGAAGCCGCATTGCAGATTCCAAAAGCCACCCTCTGGCAGCCGCTGTGCGCCTATCTTTATAGGGTGCGTGTCACCTTCGGCGAAGATACTTACGAACTTCCCTACGGCATCCGCACCGTGCGGGTGGAGGGAACAAAGTTCCTCATCAATGGAAAGCCCTTCTATTTTAAGGGATACGGCAAGCATGAAGACACCTTCCCCGGCGGCCGGGGTATGAACGTGCCCATGTACGTCAAGGACATCTCCCTGATGAAATGGCAGGGGGCCAACAGCTTCCGCTGCAGCCCCTATCCCTACAGCGAGGAGATGATGCGCTTAGCCGACGAGGAAGGCATCGTCGTCATCGACGAGACCACGGCCGTGGGCGTCAATCTGGACTTTGGCGGCGGCGCGAACTTCGAAGGGCAGAAGGTGGGCACTTTTGATCCGGTACACGGAGTGCAGACCTTTGAACACCACAAAGACGTGATCCGGGATCTGATCGCCCGGGACAAAAACTATGCCTGCGTGGTGATGTGGAACATTGCCAACGAGCCGGCCTCCTACGGCGAAGGCTCCATGGAATACTTCAAACCCCTGTATGACTTGGCCCGGGCAGAGGATCCCCAGAAGCGCCCCTGCACCCTGACCTCCGTGCAGATGGCCGGCGGCCCGGATACGGATATCTCGGCTCAGCTCTCCGACGTGATCTGCTTAAACCGCTACTACGGCTGGTATTTCGGCGGCCCGGATTTAGCGGCTTCCGAGCAGGCGCTGCGTGCCGAACTGGATGAATGGCGCGCCGTGGGCAAGCCGGTGATGTTCTCCGAATACGGCGCAGATACGGTGATGGGGCTGCATGATGCCACACCGGTAATGTACACGGAAGAGTACCAGGTGGATTATTACCGGATGAACAACGACGTCTTCGATGAGTATGATTTCGTCGTCGGCGAGCAGGTGTGGAACTTTGCGGACTTTGCCACCAGCCAGAGCATGCTGCGCATCCAGGGCAATAAAAAAGGCCTGTTCACCCGGGACCGCAAGCCGAAGCTGGCGGCCCACTACTTCAGAATCCGGTGGAACGCCATTCCGGATTTTGGATATAAGGCGTAAAAGGTATAGTATTTTCAATTGGATGGAAGGCGGGCGTCTCGGATGTATGCGACGCCGTCCTTTGCTCCGAATTGAAATGATAAGAATGCGCTCCGGTTTTGCCGGGGCGCATTCTTTTATGGAAATACAGGTGGCTAAGTGGTAAGATGAAGCATACATAAGAAGACAGGTGTGTTTTTGCCTGCAGCAATTGAAGGAGGTACACCATGAGCATTGCGATTCCGATTTGGGGAGATGTCATCCCCCTCAATCATTCCGACAGCAAATATGCTGATATGAAGATCACGAAACTGCCTGCGCCGGTGGTGATGATGAACTGGATCCGCTGGGTGTTCGGTACGAAACTGATGACTGACAACAGCGGCCATGACGATTACGTGGATCGGGAAGTGATCAAAAAGGGCAAGGCGAGGGACACCTACACCGACATTCCCACCATCACCCCCTACATCGTCCCGGGATCCACAAAAAGCGTGGTGATTGCACCCGGCGGCGCATTCTGCATGGTTTCCACCGATAACGAAGGCACCTATCCGGCGAAACTTTTAAACAGCGCCGGTATTTCCGCTTTTGTTCTGGACTATCGTCTGGAGCCCTACCGCTATCCCGTGCCGGCCATCGACGTGCAGCGGGCCGTCCGCTACGTGCGCGCCCATTCCGCAGAATGGGGCATCTCGCCGGACTGCGTCGGCGTGATGGGATCTTCCGCCGGCGGCTATGCCGTGGCATCCTCCGCGGAGTTTTTAGGAAATGATCCCGTATCCGTCGAAGGTTACGTGCCGGATGAAACCGATGCCCAAAACGGCATGCCGGATTTCATGATCCTCATGTACCCGGTGACCAACTTCGACGAGAATCCCAACATGCTGGCCAACTTAAAGGGACCGGAATTCTACACCAACCCGGCTCAGCGGGTGCTTTGGACGAAGGAATATTCCCTGATTGACAATTACGATCGGGTAAAGCAGACCCCCACCTTCCTTTGCTACGGCGGAAAGGACATGTTAAAGGGCATTGACCGCTACGCGAAGAAGATGGAGATCAACCCCTCCAACCAGACCATGTTCCTCCCCGGAGCCATGCACGGATTCTGCGGAAACGAAAGCTGGACGCAGTGGGAACAGCCACTGCTGGCGTGGATTGGAAACCTGAATATGTAAATATGTAATAAAAACAGGCAGCCGCGTAATTCCGGCTGCCTGGCTTTCTTTTGTGCGATGAAGCTATTTTTCGGTCGTGATATTGTACACGTGATCCGCCGCCACGCGGATGGCATCCGGCAGGTTGGTGCCGGTGAGAATAATGGTCGTAAACATGGACCGGGCTTTTAAAACCTCGAGCACTTCGCCGGAAGTCACAAGATCCTCCTCGATCAGGCCTAAGACTTCATCCAGAACCAGAAGATCACATTCGCCGGTGGTGAGCACCTTTTTGGCAAAGAACAGACCGGTGTGATAGTTCTGACGCTCTTCCTGCCGCTCTTCATCGGTCAGCTCCGAGAAGGATTCAAGACTGTGCTCAAAACGGAACACCTTGATTTCCGGCTCCAGACGGTCGTACAGATTAGAGTCGAGATGTCCTTTCATAAACTGCACCAGGTAGGCCGTACCGCCGTTGGTGGCGCATTTCATGGCAGCGCCGATGGCCGCAGAGGTTTTGCCGATGCCGTTGCCGTGGTAGACAATTAAACTGCCTGTTTCCATAGATTCCTCATGATCTGGGCTTTGCAGGGGTCAGGCTTTAAGACCGGGGCTGATGCGGACCGGGCGGCCGGACGGCTGCAGGATACGGCACAGGGGAACGGCATTTTCGAATGCTGCAGTCAATCCTCTGTGCAAGGTCTTCGCATTATAGCACAGAACATCATGAGGATCAAGAGAAGCCAAATATAAGTTGACATAAAAATAAATGAAAGCATATAATCTGAGATGAATAAAGAAAGAGAGGGATCCGAAAAACAAATGAACTGTGATGAATGCGCATTTTTTGAATATGATGAAGAAGACGAGGCATATTACTGCTCGATGGACATGGACGAGGATGACTACGCCCGCATGATGCAGGGTATGCAGAAGGAATGCCCGTTTTTCCGTGACGGCGACGAATACCGCGTCGTCCGGCACCAAATGTAATACATCCGGCATCATACATCTGATGTAAATCACCTGATCTTACATTTCATACACCGCACACGGGCACACTGGCCAAGGACAGCAGCTGCAAAACGACACGCAGCGAAGGGAGGCTTTGATGATCAGCACCGCCATTCAGGAAACCGTCACCCGTCTGCTTTGCGATGAAGCAGCCATCCTTTCAGAGGTACAGAAAACCGCACCGGATCTGCAGGAAGAAGCCGCCCTTCTGTTTGCGGATCTTCGTAAAAAAGAAGGACGCTGGCGCAGCCACATGCTGACTGCACAGAATGCAGCGGTGCTTGAAGCGGATGCCGGCAGAAAACATCACACCTTCTCTGTTCAGGGCTGGATGGGCGGCCGGGGAACCTTTGGAGCCCGTGTCATGAATCCCAAAGTGACGGCGGAATTTGAAACCGGTACCCAGATTGAAAGCCGGCAGCGGGAAGCCCAGGAACTCGCAGACTGGAAGCCGGCGGACGACCGCATTCTTGCGAAAGCGGAAAAAGAACTATTAGATGCGGCGGAAGCGGCAGAACAACTGCTGAAAAGCATTCCGGGCATGGACGACTATCGCGCCGGATACGAAGAACGCCTGAAGGAGCGCAAGTACACAGAAGCCAGCCGCTATATGGCGGAATGCGTACCGGGCATGGAAGATTATATCCGCGGAATGGAGTACTTCCTGCGGCTGGATGGGTAAAAAGACAGCAAAACGCAGTTTGAAGAAGCCGACAGAAGACTGTGGCGGTCCCAGGCAAAAACCCGTTTCTTCAGCGGAATCAGGATTTCCCTTATGCTGACGCTGATGGTCTTTATTGTGGGCGAAATGTTTGGTTTCTTTCCCACGTCCCCCGAGCTTTCCGCAGTGATTCACCGCATCACAGGGGGAGCGTTTGATACAATGACACTTTCACGGATGTCAAGAACCATAAACGCCATTGGGATTTCACTCCGCATCGGACTGCTGTATTTATTCCCGCTTTTAACCATACTGCTTCAGATCTGGGCCCTTGTGGAAAAGATGCTGCGCAGGAAGATGGTGGGACGGCTGGTGTTTTCCGGCGCGGAGGAGGAATGGATGTAAAAACCGCTTCTTGACAGACCGCCTGAAACGCACTATCATGGGAATATCTGATAGAGGTTGCGCTGTTGATCAGTACCGTTGCGGACGCGGCAGAAGCGGATGAAGCATCGGAAAAGGAAACGGCGCCGAAGGGGATGTCTTCTGTGCGGCATCTGACCTGGGGGTAAGGAGAACATCCTTATCACTGTCATCGAAAGATGGGGCGCTATCGAGGTTCAGATTATTGTATGCTCTGACCAGCCGCGCCCGGCTGGTCTTTATTTTTGAAAAAAGGAGGAAAATCAGATGTCGATTTTCAAAGGTTCCGGCGTCGCCATTGTCACCCCGATGAATGCGGATGAAAGCGTCAACTATGAAAAACTGGAAGAACTGATCGAGTTTCAGATCGCCGGCGGCACGGATGCCATCATCATCTGCGGGACCACGGGCGAAAGCTCCACCCTGTCTGAAGAAGAGCACTCGGCGGTGATCCGTTCCTGCATCCAGATGGTGAATCACCGTGTTCCCGTCATCGCCGGCACCGGCTCCAACAGCACCGCCACGGCGATCCAGCTGACAAAGGCTGCGGAAGAGGACGGCGCGGACGCGGCGCTCATCGTGTCCCCCTACTACAACAAAGCCACCCAGCGGGGACTGGTACGTCACTACAGCATGATCGCGGATGAAACAAAGCTGCCCATCATCCTGTACAATGTGCCCGGACGCACCGGCTGCAACATTCTTCCTGAGACGGTGGCAGAACTGGTATCCACGAAGGAAAACATCGTCGGTTTAAAGGAAGCCACCGGCAATATGGCCCAGGCTTCTCATACCATGCAGCTGTGCGGCGACAAGCTGGAACTGTATTCCGGCGAAGACGGTCTGGTGCTTCCGCTTTTGTCCATCGGCGGCCTCGGCGTGATTTCCGTGGTGGCAAATGTGGCGCCCCGGCAGATGCATGATCTGGTCATGTCCTGGTTCGAGGGCGACATCGCCAAATCCCGCGCACTGCAGTTAGGCATGCTGGATCTGGTGGACGCGCTGTTCTGCGAGGTGAACCCGATTCCGGTGAAGACTGCGTTAAATCTGATGGGTATGAACGTCGGCCCCTTACGTGCACCGCTGTGCGATATGGCCGACGGCACGAAGGAGCGCCTGCGCAAGGCTATGGCGGAGTACGGACTGCTGTAATCCGGCGCAGAGGTCAGCTGACAGAACGGAAGAATGTCTCAAACAGTGCAAAAGCGAAAAGAGCAGCTGTGCCTGAAGGGAGAAATAGAATATGATTCGAGTTATTTTACATGGTGCCTGCGGGCACATGGGAAAAGTGCTGCAGGAACTGATCGCCGGTGAGCCGGACATGAAAGTCGTGGCGGGCATCGATCCGAAAAATGAGGATGGCCCGGACTTTCCGGTTTTTGCTTCTGCCCAGATGTGCGACGTGGAAGCGGATGTCATCATCGACTTCGCTGCAGCAACGGCCGTGGACGACCTGCTGGATTTTGCGGTGACAAAGCATCTTCCCCTGGTGCTGTGCACCACGGGTTTAAGCGAGATGCAGATGGCAGCGGCGCTGACCGCTTCCCAGTCCATCCCGGTGCTGCGTTCCGCCAATATGTCCCTGGGCATCAATACGCTGATTTCGCTGCTGAAAAAAGCCACCGAAGTATTTGCAGACGCGGGCTACGACATCGAAATCGTGGAGAAGCATCACCGCCGCAAACTGGATGCCCCCAGCGGAACGGCGCTGGCACTGGCAAACGCCATCAATCACGCTCATGGCGATGATTACGAATATGTCTTTGACCGCAGCAGCCGCCGAATGGCCCGCCCGGACAAGGAAATCGGCATCAGTGCCGTACGCGGCGGAACCATCGTCGGCGAGCATGAGGTGATTTTTGCCGGAACGGATGAGGTGATCACCTTCACCCATACGGCCTATTCCCGCGCCATCTTTGCCAAGGGCGCAATCGCGGCGGCAAAATATCTGTGCGGCAAGCCGGCCGGAGTTTATGACATGGCGGATGTCATCGGATAAATCGGATAAATTCGGATAAATATAACGAGATTTAAACTCCTTTGTAACGAAACAGCATATATGCAGCAATAGAAAGCAGGACAGAAAAAACTGTCCTGCTTTTTCAGTTTCAAGTATCGCTTATGGGAAACCGAAAAATGCATTAGAAGGAGGAAAACGATGAAGAGCAAAAAGCGCATCATGATTCTGGCGGTCGCTATTATAGGAATTGCCCTCATGGCAGTGCTTTCAAAGAACGCGTTCTCTGATGGACTGACTGAGGTAAACAGTCAGGAGAACACAACGGTATATTTTTACAAAAGCAGCAGTTTGGCGTCCTATTCCCTGAAAGAACTGGAAAAAGAAGAGGATATTGACCGGCTGCGGCAGTGGATCGATGCGATTCGTCAAAGGGGTAATATAGAACTGTCTCGTGATAATCAGGGATTGGGTGGTACAGCTGCATACATATGGGTCGAAAACGGGCAGGTGTCCAGCGGCGGAATTATTTCTTTAAATCAGAACTTTTATCTTGCAGTTTCGCCGGAAGGCCTGGATGACGGGACAAATACCCTGCTCTATGAGATCACGAAAGAGGAAAAAGAGCAGTACGCAAAGCTCTTTGATGAAATGAGCGCAGAGGAACGCACATTGAATACGCAGGGACTGCTGGAATTGCTGGAGCAATTTGAATAAAAGCCCTTGACAGCGCGGTTTACATAGAGTAAACTGAAACCAAGATTACAAGGTGTAAACTCACGCTGGGAGGTAACATGATGAAGCGAAGCGATTCTGAGAAAATCATATCCACCCTGGAATGTGAAGGCGACCGGATTCTGACGGAAATTCGCCAGAAGGCGCCGGACAAAGCAAAAGAGGCAGACAGCCGCTTCGATGCGTTTTATACAGCCGTACAGCGGTATGCGCAGCTGGTCACGGATCTGGGAAATGAAGCGGCTCTGTCGGGCGAAAAACCGAAACGAAATATGCTTTTCGGCTATGTATCGGCAGGCGGCGGCTTCGGCCGCGGGCAGACGGTGCATCCGGTGTTTTTAAAGACAGACGCGCTGAACAATACCGCATACGGGCCGGAAAAAGCAGCGGAGGGAACCTGGGGAAAGGCCACGGAAGACGAGGTGACCAAAGCAGAGACGCAACTCGAAGCAGAGGCAGCCGGTCTTTGGCAGTGGCTTAGCGAAATTCCCGGAATGAACGTGTTTCTGTCAGGCAGCGGCGTGCGCGTCCGCCAGGAGAAATACGATCAGGCAGCAGAACTGGTGGCGAGATCAAAACGGGGCGACGATGATTACATGCGCGGCATGGAATACTATGCGCGGCTGGATACCTATCGTGACAGCGCAAAACGGTTTGCAGCCTGCAATAACGCACTGTTTTTTGACTCTTCAAAACTGATGCTGCTGGTGCCGGTGCTTGCGGCGTTTATTACGGTTGTGCTGTACGTGGTATCACATAACAGGATACTGTTGCCGGAACATCCGGATTATCATCCGGTGATGTATCATGTGTTGCATGGTATTCCCTGGGGCCTTCTGGCGGCAGTGATCGCTTATGGGGCCGGCGAGGCGGTTCTGATGATCGGAATGCTGCTGCGCAAACACAGCATGCAGCAAAAAAAGAGATACACCGGCGGGGAACCGGAGTGGACGATTCTCGACGATCAGGGATTATGAGGGATCCTTTTCAGAGGATGAGATGCAAATGCCGAATGTCCGGCTCCACGCCACGCGTGCATGCCGGTGGAGGAGAGACGGATAGACGGCCGAATTACTATATACGGTGGAGAAAGCATATGATAGATACACGTCTTGGCGAAATGGAAAACCGTTTTGCAGAACTGATCTGGAGCCATGAGCCGGTGACCTCCGGCGAACTGGTTTCACTGGCCCGAAGGGAACTGTCCTGGAAAAAATCGACAACATATACTGTGCTTCGAAGGCTGACGGAAAAGGGCCTGTTTGCGAATAACGGAGGTACCGTCACATCCGTTCTTTCAAAAGACGAACTGGCCGCCGCCCAAAGCGAGCAGTTTGTAGATGCAACTTTCGCCGGATCTCTGCCCATGTTTGTGGCCGCCTTTGCCAGCCGTAAAAAGCTGACACCCGGGGAAATAGACGAGTTGCAGCGCATGATCGACGAAGCCAGAAAAGAAAACGGATGCGATTAGTAACACCAGCAGGTGCCAAACGAAAGGTAGTTTTATAATGCGGCGTAGGACTTGCAGTTTCCTGTTGACTTTAATCTTTGTTTTCCTGGCGTTTTGCCCGGTGCAGGCCAAAGAAGAGCAGATTGCCATGTACCGCATGTTTTGTCCGGCTTCTGAGGAGCATCTGCATACAAAAGACCGGAACGAAAAGAATGTCTTATCCGAATCGGGATGGATTTACGAGGGCGTTTCCTGGTATGCCCCGACGGAAAGCACAGACCCGGTGTTCCGGCTGTTTTATCCCGATAACGGAGAGCACCTGTATACCCGGGACGCCAACGAACGGCGGGTGCTTCTGGAACGGGGATGGAATGACGAAGGCATCGGCTGGTACAGCGATCCCCTGCAGCGCGTGCCGGTGTACCGCCTGTTCATGCCGGGGGCACGGGCAGTGGCATCCCACCACTATACTACAGATGCCAATGAGCGGCGTGTTTTGATTGAGAACGGCTGGAACGACGAAGGAATTGCCTGGTACGCCACCGCGGCCGGCGTGGCGGGGCGCATCCCCCAGCCGGTAACCCGGCCTCAGCCATCGGAGGCAGATCTGCCCCAGCCGCAGGAACCGGCAAAAATGTGGAACGGGCCCCGGTGGTTTTTATTCGGGGATTCCATTACCTGGTTTGGGCATGCGGGGGACAAAGCCTATCCCTGGGAACTGAAGCGGGCATACGGAGAATCTTTTGAGTATCGCTCCTACGGCGGAATGCGCTACAGTGAAAACATCCCGAACAGCAGCCTGTATTTTCGAAACAACCTGAACACCTGGCTTCCGGAAATTCCGGAAAAGGAAACCTACAGCGACGTGCTGATCGAACTCGGCGCCAACGATTCTTCCTCATACGATGCCGCGGCTCTGGATAACGGTTTTCGGACCTGTATTGGTATGATCCGCACCGCATTTCCCAACGCGCGGATTCACATCGGCATATTCGGAAAGGTGTACATTGATGCCCGCTGGGAGGCACAGAAACAGGTTGCAGCACAGCTGGAAAGTCTCTGCCGGGCCTGCGGATGTACCTGGATTGAAGGCAATACAAATGTGGTGGGTGCGAAAAATCTGGCCTTTGATGAAGTGCACCCCAGCGATGAAGGAAATTACCTGATCTATCAGGCTGTAAGAAACTATATCGAACGGGGTGAGTGTCCCCAGTACACCTCATCTCTTGTCACCAACCGGGCGTTTGGACTGGTTTTCACTGAACAGTATTCTGCCGGCACGTATCAGCTGCGGGTATCCGGAACACTTCGCGATATCCGGATGGACGCGCCGGTGGTCAGCCTGGGAAGCGTGATGCTGCCGGTGGGGTTTCGGGTGCTGGAAGAAAAGGTGCTGCTTTACCAGGATGATAAAATGGGAATATACACGATCACCATCGTGCCACGAATTGTTCGGGAGGGGGATGCAGGTGAAGGCTGGAAAGCTGACGTTTACCTCTCCATTTTGGAACCGTCGGAATTTGTGTCTGGATTCGTAACCGGACCGGTGGATTTCCTGATACGTACTGATGCATAATCAGGTGATGGTGTCAGGTGAACTGTGAAGACATCGATCCGAAATGACAGGGCTGATCTGGTAGAAAGGGGAAAAGGATGACGCTGCAGCAGTTTTTTTTACATGTCATAAATATGAGCGTGGCAGCAAGCGTTGGGATCGGCGTCGTTCTGGTGCTGCGGCAGCTGATGAAAAAGGCGCCGCGCTCCTTCTCCTATGTGCTGTGGCTTGCCGTGCTGGTACGGTTGCTTTGCCCGGTTCTTCCGTCAGCGCCTATGGGCTTTATCCGCACGCCGGCAGACGTTTTTGAACTGGTGAAGGAGCAGGAATCGCATTTTTCTGCCGATTCAAAGATTTTCACACAATCGGGCAGCTCAGAGACGGAAGCGGCATCTGCGGCCGGCAATGATTCCTCCGCAGAATCAGGCGAAGATGGGGTGCTGACAGGTGATTCGCCGGCGCAGAGCACGACGGAATCAGGCGACGCAGCGGAAATCCTTCGGCAGCTGATTCTCAAGGCGGAAAGAGGAGTTTATGCCTATATCGGAAGCGGATGGGCCGGATGGGCGGCTGTGATCTGGATAGAAGGCATGCTGCTGTTCTTCCTCTGGTCAGTGGTGCAGTACGTACAGCTGAAAGATCAGCTGAAGAATGCAGTACCCGCCGGCAACGGCGTCTGGAGAATCGGATACATCGATACCCCCTTTGTTTTTGGGTTGTTTGCGCCGCGGATTTACCTGCCTTATTCCCTGCTTCCATCAGAATATGCTTATGTGCTGGAACATGAGCGATTCCACATTCGGCGCGGGGATCTGTGGTTTCGTCTGCTTGCCATGACGGCGCTTTGCATTCACTGGTTTAACCCGTTGGTCTGGCTGGCGTACATGCTGTCTGAACGGGATATGGAAATGTCCTGTGATGAAGCGGTTACCCGGAAAATGTATACGGACATGCGTGCGGATTACGCCCAGTCGCTGCTGCGTTTTTCCACAGGCCGCACGCTGCCGGCAAATGTTCCGCTGGCATTTGGAGAAAACGGGGTAAAAGAGAGAATTGTACACCTGATTCGTTACCGGAAACCGGCGCTATGGGTATCTGCCCTTTGCATGGCGATCTGCGTGACAGCAACTGCGTGCGTTGCAACTGCGCCGGTAAAAGAGAGCGCAGAGGAAGAGAACGGTTCGATAACGGCAGAAGATCCTGCGGTCGATGACATTTCCGATGAAGAATCGACAGTGGCGGAAGAAGCAGAGATCAATATAATCGCAGAAGATTGTCCTCCGGAACTGTATGACTGCATCGAACCATATATCGATTCGACCTTACAGATATATGAAAAAGAACAGGTGAACCTGTCTGTGCACCAGGTGTTTTATGACGGACACTGGTTTATTGCCGGTGTCAGCGTCAGGGGTTCGGCCGTTACCCCGCAGATCCCGATTGAAAGACTGTTCATTTCCTCATCGACTTCAGAGCCGGTGGCATTGGAGAACACAGAGGAAAAATACTACCTGATAACAGCGAAGAGCGAAGTGACCACATCGGCCTTTCCGGTAACGATTGGGAAACAGGAATTTGAGATTCAGGTACAGCCCTGCGGGACGATCTCCATCCCGGGAGATGAGGACTTCAGAAACATCACGGTTTCGCCATTTTCCATCTGGATTGACGACTATACCATCGGCTCCATCCACGATATTCCCAAGGGACAGTATCCGGCGCATGATATTTACATTCTGCATCCGGACGGAACGGAAACCGGTTACAGCAAGGAAGAAATGGCAGATTCGGGAAATGAGAGCATTCTATGGGGCGGTAACGAATATCTGTATGGAGATCACGCCTATATGACCGTGCGCATGTCCCGGGGGATTCGGCTCGCGGATGTGGCCGGAATCCGGATCGATGACCGCACCTTTACTGTGACGGAGGAAAACGTAGAATAGGAACCTTCAGCGCATGCAGCTTTATCCCGGCAAATGCGTTTCCATAAACGGCCGGAGAATGGCTCCCAGTTTCTGGGAATGCACCACGTAACTGCCGTGGTCTTCTCCCGGCAGAATCTGCAATGTACTGTTCGAAAGCGCGGCGGCAATCCGCCGCGTTTCTTTTTCGGTAATCAGATCGTCACTTCCGGCTAAAACCAGAGCCGGACAGGTGATGACCGACAGATCCTCCGGCTTCAGGTTGGGTTCGTTGATCATTAAGGCATCCAGGGGGCTGGCTGTTTTGCGGTAATGTTTTTTGATCTCCCGGCGCGCGCCCCAGGTAAGACCGGAAAAGGACAGGTTTGCACCGGAGAGCATCAGGGCGGAAAACAGATCCGGTTCTTTTATGGCTGCCATGATGGCTACGATGGCTCCATCGGAATAACCGTAAATCATGGGTTTGTCGATCTTCAGTGCATGGATAAAACGCAGCACGTCATCTGCCATATCCCTGTAGTGATATTCCTTCACCGGAGCGGACTGTCCGTGCCCCCGGGAGTCTATGGCATAGACGGTATAATCCAGTTCCAGATCCGCTGCGAGCACGTCGAAGTCGCCGTGGGATCCGCCGTTGCCGTGAAGAAGAATCACAGGAGCGCCCGTACCGGTTTTTTCGTAAAAAAGAATCTGGTTTTCCAGCTGAATCAGCATAAATCAGCCTCCCTCAAAATAGGCCTTGATGCGCTATTCTTAATCGCATCAAAGGGTATCGATTTTCATGCATTTCCCTTGTATTGTAACGGAAACCGTCAACTTTTCAATAGGACGATTTCAGTGCAAAAATAATCTCTCCTCCACGTCACGCTGGCGTGACGGTGGAGAAGAGACTTCGGGGCGTGACTTGCAGCGATCATAGGATCATGCTGCCTTAGCAAACGTAAGGGTTACCTTAAACAGGTCTCCGTCGCAGTCCACCTGCATCTGTCCGCCCATGAGACTGACTAAGCTGTTTGAGATGGAAAGCCCCAGGCCGCTTCCTTCCGTGTTTCTGGAGCGGTCGCCCTGCACAAAACGTTCCATCAGCTCTTCGCCGGTGATGTTTAAAGGTGAGGAGCTGATGTTTTTAAATGTCAGCTCCAGCGTATCCGTTTTCTCTTTCAGGTCGATGTACAGCCGGGTACCTGGCATGGCGTACTTGCACACATTTCCCAGCAGGTTGTCAAAGACCCGCCACAGATAGCGGGCATCTGCCTGCACCGACACCTGCTCGGGGCCGGCAACGACGGGGGTTAAGCCTGCGGCGGACAGCCGGTCTTCAAATTCGCCCATGGCCTGAGACAGCACCAGATGCAGGTCGCAGGGTTCTACGTTCATCTCAATGTTTCCCGTGGCGGCCTTGGAAGCCTCCAGCAGATCTTCGATCAGCTTTTTTAACTTGGCGGACTGGCGGTCTAAAACGCCGATGTACTCTGCGGCTTTCGGATTGTCAATTTCTTCCTTTTCCAGCAGATCCACGTAATTGATGATGGAGGTCAGGGGCGTTTTGATGTCGTGGGAGACGTTGGTGATCAGCTCGGTTTTCATCCGCTCGCTTTTCAGCTGCTCGGCCACGGCGTTTTTGATGCCTTCTCCGGCCCGGTTGATGTGGTTGGCCACGTCTTTAAAACCGGGATACATCCATTCCGTATTGACCGGCACATCCAGCTGTCCTTCCGTAATGCGGTGGACGCCCTTCCGGATGCGCTCAAACTGGATCACACCCCACAGAATCAGGGGGACGGAGACAAATTTTGCTATAAACAGAAGGGCTACTTCAAATCCCGTATCGTAGCTGCTTACCGCAATTCCCGCAAGTTCAATGAATGTAACGGCAACAAGCAGCAGAATCACCCGCAGAGTCAGGCTGGTATTCTGGGTGGCAGCGGATCCTAAGGCACGCAATCCCCGGCCTGTGGCGCGCAGGGCGGCAAGAAATTTCTTCCACAGCCAGACAATGGGCTTTACAATCCAGTGCATCAGGGTGGTGCGCCAGAAGGTGCGGCTTTTGATGCGCACGGCGGTGGTCATGGAAGCCGCCAGCCCGAAAAGCATGCACAGAACAGCCAGAAGCAGCAGAATCTGGGCCAGATAGATCAGACTCATGTTGGAACTGTCCGCGCGATAGCGCAGAATGCTTTCAGCGGCGCTGTACCCCAAGGCCAGCAGACCCACGATTCCCCCTCCCGCGGCAGCCATGGCAATTTCGTAGGGAATCCGGTCCCAAAGCCGCCGGTGCACTTCGGCTGTACCCCTGCGATGGCCGGCGGCGGTCAGACACAGAATGTAGGACAGCACGAATCCGGCGATGGAGGCGGCCAGCAGGGCAATGGAAAACCGCACATAGTTGGCCAGCAGTCCCATCAGCATGTCCATGTCATAAAAAGCTTCGGTCATCCGGCGGCCGGTGGAAGTGGAGGCTGCGGAAATAAGGGCGCCGGCGCTGTCTGCCGCGGCGGTATCCACGTGATAAAGAATGCCGTACCAGGTGCGCAGCTCGCCGACCTTGCCGGTATAATACTCAGAATGATCGGACGGCATATAGGAGGGGTAGCTTCCGCGGATCAGCATGGAGGCCGCGGAACCGGTGCTGTACATAAACCAGGAGTTCGCCGGGGCGAAGATGACGTCATCTTTTGATGAGGGGATGTAATGTGCCGATTTATACAGGTACAGTGCATCTTCGGCAAGATCCAGCTCGCTGATATCCGGCATGATGTTGTAATAGCGGGTTTCTTCCGTCATGGGAATGGAAAAACGAAGGATCCCGAATTCCAGCGGGGATTCGCCATAGGAGGAGAGGGTGGAAAGAACCTCGGAAGAGGGAGCGGCGTCCGTAACCGCGAGGGAGGAATCTTCCTCTGTTTTGGGATTTGCGGTATCTCCATCCGCAGGAGCGCTTTCAGTCTCAGCCGGATCCCCGGTGTTTTCTGCTGAAGATGTGCCTGCAATCTCTGCCAGGGCGCCTTCCCGGATGATCACCTCAGGATCCCCCAAGGCCTTCTGCAGGTTTTCATCATTCGTCGTGCAGGTTTCCAGAATCTCATAGGCGTAGTTTCGGCCTACGATATCAAATCCCTGCTGCTCAATTTCGGCCTTGTCTGTGGAGAACAGATCCATTTCCATAATCAGGCCGATGCCGATGACAGAGCAGAACAGAAGAATACCAAAAACCGTGCACAGAAGAATGCTTAAAAATTTGGCTGTGCCGGTGTGATACCAGTGCTTTTTTACTTCAGATGATGCAGTCATATGGACCTCCGATAATGTGGTTTCCATTAAAAGACGATGGGGTTTTCTGTGCACATGTTCTATGCAGAAAGCAGCTTGGATGACAAAAGGGACAGGCACTTTTGTCACCTTAGGAGGCCGGTCCTTCGATCTTGTATCCGTGTCCCCAGACCACCCGCAGATACCGCGGATCGGCCGGGTTGTATTCCAGTTTTTCCCGCATGTGCCGGATGTGAACGGCTACAATATTGTCCGTGCCGATGGGTTCCTCGTTCCAGATGCTTCTGTAGATCTCGGAGGGGGAGAACACCTGCCCCGGATGGGTCATCAGAAGACGTAAGATGTCGTACTCCGTGGGGGTCAGATTCACCGGCTCGCCGTCTAAGCGCACCGCCTTGGCCCGGTCGTCCAGCTCAATGCCGCCGATGCGCAGCACGTCCTGCTGCGTGTTTCCGCCCAGCTGGGTAAAACGGCGCAGGTGGGATTTGACCCGGGCCAGAAGCTCCACCGGGTTAAAGGGTTTGGTTACGTAGTCGTCTGCGCCCACGTTTAAGCCCAGCACCTTATCCGTGTCCTCGCCCTTGGCCGTCAGAAAAATCACAGGCACGTTGGAAAATCGGCGCAGCTCGTCTAAGGTGGCCAGACCGTCCTTCTTCGGCATCATAATGTCCAAAAGCACCAGATGCACCGTCTGCGTCCGCAGAATATGCAGGGCCTCATCGCCGTTAAAACTTTCCAGAACCTGATATCCCTCACTGCGCAGATAAATCGCCAGCGCCGAAACAATATCCCGTTCGTCGTCACAAACCAGAATGTTATACATCGTTCGCTCCTTGTGATGAGTCAGAAGTGACAGGCACTTTTGACTCATATATTGCTTATGGGGAGACAAAAGTGCCTGTCACTTCTGACTCATTTCTGCTGTCCGGCATCCGTGGGGCATCCTGCGGATCCGTCTTTGGCTGTCAGTTTCTCGACTATTTATAGTTTAGCAGACTTAAAATGAAGAACCAACCATGCTAATAATGAAGAACTTCTTAAATCCGGCGGAAAAACATACTGAAATCCATAAAAAAGCAATTGAAACTTAGCCCGCTGTTGTGTAAACTATTAAAGATATGACACCCAATTCCACAGTCTTATCTAGGAGGAAACAAAATGGCAAGAAAATGGGTATACCTCTTCAAAGAGGGCAACGCAGACATGCGTGAGCTGCTCGGCGGTAAGGGCGCGAACCTGGCAGAGATGACCAACATCGGTCTTCCGGTGCCGCAGGGCTTCACCATCACCACCGAAGCCTGCACGCAGTACTATGAGGATGGCCGTGAGATCAACGACGAAATCCGTGCGCAGATCGACGAGCACATCGTCAAAATGGAAGAGATCACCGGCAAGAAGTTCGGCGACAAGGAGAATCCGCTTCTGGTTTCTGTTCGTTCCGGCGCCCGCGCTTCCATGCCCGGCATGATGGATACCATCCTGAACCTGGGTCTGAATGAAGAAGTTGTGAACACGATCGCTGAAATGAGCGGCAATCCCCGTTGGGCCTGGGACTGCTATCGCCGTTTCATCCAGATGTACTCCGACGTTGTTATGGAAGTCGGCAAGAAGTACTTCGAAGAGCTGATCGACAAAATGAAGGCCGATCGCGGCGTCACCCAGGACGTGGAGCTGACCGCTGACGACCTCAAAGAGCTGGCTTATCAGTTCAAGGCTGAATACAAGGCCAAGATCGGTGCTGATTTCCCGGATGATCCGAAGGAGCAGCTGATGGGCGCTGTTAAGGCTGTTTTCCGCAGCTGGGACAACCCCCGTGCAAACGTGTACCGCCGCGACAACGATATCCCCTATTCCTGGGGTACTGCTGTTAACGTTCAGTCCATGGCCTTTGGTAACATGGGCGATGACTGCGGTACCGGTGTTGCGTTTACCCGTGACCCCGCCACCGGCGCGAAGGGCCTCTTCGGTGAGTTCCTGACCAATGCCCAGGGTGAAGACGTGGTTGCCGGTGTTCGTACCCCCATGCACATCACCGAGATGGAGCAGAAGTTCCCGGAAGCTTTCAAGCAGTTCGTTGACGTCTGCCACACCTTGGAAGCTCACTACCGCGACATGCAGGATATGGAGTTCACCGTTGAGCACGGCAAACTCTACATGCTGCAGACCCGTAACGGCAAGCGTACCGCTCAGGCCGCTTTAAAGATCGCCTGCGATCTGGTGGACGAAGGCATGCGCACCCCGCAGGAAGCGGTTGCCATGATCGATCCCCGTAACCTGGACACCCTGCTTCACCCGCAGTTCGACGCTGCTGCCTTAAAGGCTGCGACGCCGATGGGCAAGGGCCTTGGCGCTTCCCCGGGTGCTGCCTGCGGTAAGATCGTCTTCACGGCTGATGACGCTGTGGAATGGGCTGCCCGCGGTGAGAAGGTTGTTCTGGTTCGTCTGGAAACCTCTCCGGAAGACATCACCGGCATGAAGAGCGCGGAAGGTATCCTGACCGTCCGCGGCGGCATGACCTCCCACGCGGCCGTTGTTGCCCGTGGTATGGGTGAGTGCTGCGTATCCGGCTGCGGCGACATCGCCATGGACGAAGAAAACAAGAAGTTCACCCTCGGCGGCAAGGAATTCCACGAAGGCG